>DAIOWA010000166.1:0-6190 GCA_036758705.1 Pyrinomonadaceae bacterium
AATACTATATTGCCCTATGCGGTCGCCTTTCAGGGCCTCCAATCTATTCCCCGGCGGTACTCGAAGATCGTCAAGCCGGCCTGCTCTGTTCAGAATCGCGAGTTTCCGCATCGCCACGGACTCAATATTCACAAAACGATTCACAAAACGCCTGACCCGTTTGCCGTCGAATAGCTTCTCTGTCTCTGCGCATCGGAACGAGCGGATCGGCATAGGCAATACTAACGCAGCTCGATAGTATTGTAAAGCATCACTATTCCGATGGTGTATTATTTAACCATTATATGATCCCCGTCGAAAAAGCGCTCAAGATAATTATCCGCCTCATACCGGCCGTCGGAACCCAGCGCATTGCGCTCGAAGATTCGACCGGACGGGTGCTCGCCGAGGACATCATCGCCGATTCCGACCTGCCGCCGTTCGACCGCTCGCAGATGGATGGTTACGCGGTAAAAGCGGCGGATACTCGCGATGCGCCGGTGACGCTGCGACTCGTGGGCGAATCGGCGGCGGGACGAGGTTGGCATAAGACGCTGAGGTCGGGCGAGGCGATAAGGATCATGACCGGAGCCTCGGTTCCGGCGGGGGCGGATGCGGTGCAGAAACTCGAGGTCGCACGCGAGGAGGGCAACTCGGTAACGCTGCTTGAACCCACAGAAGTTGGCAGATTCATTATCGGGAAAGGAAAAGAGGTCAAAAAGGGTAGAACGGTTTTGCGGAGCGGGAACCGCATCACGGCGGCGAATATTTCGATACCTGCCGCATTTGGGTATGCGAAGGTGAAGGTCGCGAAGCAGCCGCGAGTCGCGATCATTTCGACGGGAAGCGAGATCGTGGAAGTTAAGAAGAAACCCGGTCGCGATCAGATCAGGAATTCGAATTCGATAATGCTGAAAGCATTGTGCGAGAAGGCTGGAGCGATCGCGACAATTTATCCGAATGTGGGCGATGATATTTCAAATTTGAGATCGCAAATTTCAGATGCAGTTCGGAATGCGAATATTTTGATCACGACCGGCGGCGTTTCGGTGGGTAAATATGACCTGACCAAGCTCGCTTTGAGGGAGCTTGGGGCGGAGATATTTTTTGAGCGCGTGGCTCTCAAGCCCGGCAAGCCGACGGTATTTGGGAAGTTGAAGAAATCGCTCGTGTTCGGGCTTCCGGGGAATCCGGTGTCGGCGGCGGTGACGTTTTATTTGTTTGCGCGAAAGGCGATATTGAAGATGCAATCGGCGGGCGTTTCGGATTTTGAAATGGCGACGGCGGTTACTTCGAAATCTATCAAGTCTACAAAGGAGCGCGATGTCTATCTGCCCTCGGCACTAGAGATCAATGGCGATGGCCGACTACTCGTTGAGCCGGTGAATTGGCACGGATCGTCGGATTTTATCGGGGTCTCGCGAGCTGACGCTCTGGCGATCATCCCGAAAGGTTCAACCGTCGAAGCCGGCAAGGTGATCGATATCCTATTGATTCCTTGACGCCTTTAAGCGAGAATTCGTCTCACGATGTCAGAGCTTTCTCATTACGACGAACAGGGTAATATTCGGATGGTCGATGTTTCGGCGAAGGAGTCGACGACCCGGCGGGCGGTTGCCTCGGGCAATGTGCTGCTTTCGCCCGCGACCATTGCGAAGCTGAAAGCCAACGAGAATCCGAAGGGCAATCCGCTCGAGATCGCTCGGATCGCGGGGATCATGGCGGCGAAGAAAACCTCGGAGCTGATCCCGCTTTGCCATCAGATCGCGCTGTCGAAGGCAGATGTTCGGATCGAGTTCGTTGAGGATGGATTGGCGATCGAAGCTGAGGCGATCACCACATCTCAGACCGGGGTCGAGATGGAAGCTCTTACCGCCGTTTCCGTCGCCGCTCTGACCATATACGATATGTGCAAGGCGGTGCAGAAGGATATCGAGATCACGGACATTCGGCTGGTGTCGAAGACCGGTGGGAAGGCCGATTACCAGGCAGAAACGCAACTGTGAGGGAGCGTGCGTTCGGGCGCGTGAAATTCGGGTCGTCGGCCACGTCCCGACAGGCACGCTTGTTAACACTCGCGTTTCCGCCCGAAAACCGAAAACTCTTCGCCTACGCCGAACTTTCGGGTAAACTTATTCGTAAGTCAAAGCACCTATCTAACGGGAGAATTACGCCGATATGAGATACAGAGTCGCACGCGAGGCCGAACCGGCATTAACGCTTCTGATCGTGGCAACGGTCGTCAGCATCGGGCTTTGGGTAATTTCGTGGTACATCCCGTTGGTTGGATATCTGACCTACCCACTGCGGATATTCGCGACGTTCATTCACGAAGGCGGACACGCTCTCGCGTCGGTACTGACCGGATCAGCCGTGTCGAGCCTTTCGGTTTCGCCGGATGGCAGCGGCGAGGTCTATTCGATGCCGGCCGGCTTGTTCTCGGGCTTACTGATCTCGAGCGCCGGATATCTCGGCACGACTGCGTTTGGCGTCGGATTGCTCGCGTGGATGCGATACGGGCGGTCGTCGCGCATCGCTCTGCTTGTCTCGGCAGGATTCGTCGCCGTGATGACGATCGTGTTTGGGCTGATCGCACCGTTCTTTAATCTTTTTACCACGTCGACGTTGGGCGGATTTTTCTTCACGATCTTTTCAGGAGCGCTTTTGGCGGTGGGCCTGACTGCGGTTGCGAAGTTTGCAAAGGCAAAATGGGCAAACTTTGCGGTGGCTTTCCTCGCCGTTCAATGTCTGCTGAACGCTGTGTTTGATCTCATCAACGTGTTCTTCATTTCGTCGATGACGACAATGCATTCCGACGCTGCCAACATGGCCGCGGCTACCGGGGTTCCCGGAATCGTCTGGGTACTCGTTTGGATGGTCGTCTCGATCGTTATGATCTCCATCGGCCTCCGCGTTTACGCGGTAAATAAGAACAAGGCCGTCAGCGATTCGGTTTTCGAAGACTAAGGGAACGCGGACATCCTTGTCCGCGCGGATTAAGGAACGCGGACATCCTTCTCCGCACTCCTATTTATGGAAACACGCGGTTGGCATTCTCGCGGATACTTGCCTCACTTTGACGGCAACGTCACGCAATTCATAACTCTTCATCTTCGGACTCGCTTCCACAGTCTGTCCTCAGGAAGTTAGAAGGCGAGAAACAGCACGGAAAATTAGAGAGATATTACGACGCAACATTTGTGAGAATGTCGACGAATACCTCGATGCAGGATCTGGCGATTGTATTCTGAGCGATCCTGAAGCCGCCGCGATCAGCGAGGCCGCACTGCGACACTATGACGGTATCCGTTATGAGTTGATCTGCTGGGTGATCATGCCAAATCACACCCACTTTCTTATTCGACCCTACCTGCAATGGTCTCTGTCATCAATCATCAAAGATCTCAAGGGATATACTGCCCGTCAGGTGAATAAGCTTCTGTCAAGGAACGGCCCGCTCTGGCATCCGGACTACTTTGATCGGTTCATGCGGGACCCAGAACATCGTTCAAGAACGATCCGATACATAGAACAAAATCCCGTCAAGGCTGGTCTTTGTTCAAAGCCTGAAGATTGGCGGTTTGGCAGTGCATATAAGAGCATGCGATAAACCAGACGCGGACAAGGATGTCCGCGTTCCATTGCCAATCGACTCCCATTCGTGATACAACTTTCTTCCTATGAAAGCCTCACTCCTGTTGTTACTTCTCGCCGTCGGGATCTCCGCTCAGATCAAGAAGCCTGAGCCGCCCGCTGTAAAGCCGTTGTATGAAAACTCGCTGCAGGCCGTCGTTGTTACGACGGACGATTGGTCGGCCACGACGGGTGAGGCTCAAGTGTACGAGCGAAAAGATGTGAAGTCGAAGTGGAAAGCTGTCGGTAAGGAATTTGAGATAGTTGTCGGAAGAAGCGGCTTGGGAACGACGCGTGATGATGCATGGCAGATGGATTTGACGACACTTCGAGGACTACTCAAGAAAGAAGGAGACGGCAGGTCACCGGCAGGCTTGATCCCGCTTACATTTGCGTTTGGTAAACAGGAATCCATCACCTCGGCACTTTCATATCGGAAACTCGAAGATCAGACCGAATGTGTTGACGACGTGAATTCGCATCATTACAACAGGGTGGTCGGACGGTTGCAGGTCGGAATATACGATTGGAAGAGTTCGGAGAAGATGGCATCGATCACTCCCGAATATGATCTTGGAGTTTTTGTCGCGTACAACTCATATCCCGTCATCAAAGGCAATGGATCTTGCATCTTCCTGCATATATGGAAAGATGCGAACACACCGACGAGCGGATGTACTGCAATGGCCCGCGAAGATCTTGAACGCGTCGTCGGCTGGCTCGACCCAAAAAAGAACCCGTACCTCATCCAGATGCCGGAGAAAGAGTATTCACAATACAGAAAAGCATGGAATCTTCCGGATCACAAATAACACTCGGCGAGATCCCGGTCGGCGGGCGACTGCTTGTGCGTTCGAAAAAGGACTGGCGTGTTGCTGTGATCGCTCGCAAGACTGAGGAGTTTATTTCGATCTCGATCGCGTCACCGACGGGCTACAATTATCGCATACGCCGCACGGCTGATGAGCAAATCTATCTCGATGGCTTGATCCCATTCCTTCCCCGCGAAGAGTCCGAACCCTGGCGGGAGAATTTCACCGGATACGATGTTCGCTGGTAATATAGAAGCCCGACGGTAAGGGAGGGCGTAACATCCAAGTTGATAGTTACGCCCTTGCTAACGCGTGGGCTTCTGCATTTCATCCGCCTCAGTTCCCGGCCTTCGGATCGGTCCTCGGCTTGGCGTTTTTGACGTACTTGTCGAACCACGAGACCATCTCGTAGAGCGTGTGCTCGATGGATTCTTTTGCTCCGTAGCCGTGTGATTCGAGCGGGAGCATAACGAGGCGAGCCGTACCGCCGTTGCCGCGGATGGCGGCGAACATTCGCTCGGACTGCATCGGGAACGTGCCCTGGTTGTTGTCGGCTTCGCCGTGTATAAGCAGGATCGGTTCATTGATCTTGTTCGCGTACCAGAACGGCGATACCTTCGCGTACATTTCGGGCGCCTCCCAGAAGTAGCGTCGCTCCGACTGGAAACCGAACGGCGTCAGCGTACGGTTATATGCACCGCTGCGAGCGATGCCGGCTCGGAACACGTCGCTGTGCGCAAGCAGGTTAGCCGTCATAAAGGCACCGTAGCTGTGTCCGCCAACGCCAACCCGCTCCGGATCGACCACGCCCATTTCGGCTCCCTTTTCTATGGCGGCCTTTGCCGAATCGACGATCTGCTTGACGAACGTGTCGTTTACCGTAAGCGGATCGCCGACGACCGGCATCGTCGTATCGTCGAGCACCGCGTATCCCTGCAGCAAAAAGAACAGATGCGACATTCCGCCGATCTGCGTGAAGCGGTTAGTCGAACCCGATACCTGACCGGCAGTCGAGGCATCGGTAAACTCGAGCGGATATGCCCATACGACCGTCGGAAGCGGAGTTCCCGGTTTGTAGCCCGGCGGCGTGTAAAGCGTGAACGAAAGGTCGACGCCATCAGCACGTTTGTATTTCACAAGCTGTTTTTGGATGCCTCGGAGTTGGGGAGTCGGGTCTTGGAAATCCGTCAATTTCTTCGGCTGACCGAAAGTTGGACAGGTCGCGTTCGGCGGACAAGTTACTCCGGGAACCGACCAAGCATACAGATTTGGCGGCGCTGATGGCGATTCTTGCCTAACTATAAACTGCGAGCCAGTGTCGTCCACCATCCCCGCAAACGACGCATATTCCTCGACGCCCGAACGCCATATTTCCTGGGTTTGTAGCGTCTTTAAATTCATCCGTCTGAAGAAGGGCCGGTCGCCATCCGGCGAGGCTCCCGTGCCCGACAAGAAAATATAGTCGCCATTCATTCTCACAACACTTCCGCCGTTCGGCAGTGTCTTTGTGACCGGCTGGCCAATGTCGTTGTAGCGGTCGCGCGTGTTGCGGTCGTCGATCATTTTCGATGTCGCAGCGTTGCGATAGTCGGTCATAAACATCCGACGCTTTTGCGTGTCGCGGTCATAGTCGTAATAAAACATCAACCCGTCACGCTCGCCGAAACTGCGGCCCTGAAAGCGTTGCTGCGTCTTAAGCAGTTCGTTCGCGTTGGCGGTAAACGGAGCCGCGAGGGTCATCAGTTTGTCGCGAAACGCGGCTTTTG
>DAIOWA010000167.1:0-6185 GCA_036758705.1 Pyrinomonadaceae bacterium
TTTCCCCGCCCGCAAGCTCGAGAAATTTCTTCAAGATGCGGCGCTCGTTGTATTTATCCTCGGCCCCGCCTATAACGAGCAAGTGCCCGCCAATGATCTCGCGGTCATGCGATTCAGTCATAATTCTGTCAGAACCGCGAGCGATAGCGACCGGGTTCTTTCTTGTCAGAACCGGAAGCGATAGCGACCGGGTCCCTACTATAAAATGTCGTTCGAGTTCTAGACGTTAAGTTATTGTAAATGGCGGGGTTGGTCAAGAAAGAGGTTTACGAACGCTCGTCTGCCGCGATCGTTCGATTCTGATGGATCTCCTGCAAACTCCTCACCGCGATCTGCTCTTGCGACGTTTTCGCCGCGATTGCTTCGACCAAGGCCTCGGCTCCCGTGATCGTCGTCACGCACGGCACGTTGAACTGTAATGCGGCCTTTCGGATCGCCTTTTCGTCGAAGTGCGAGACCTTTCCGAGCGGAGTATTGATAATGAGCGCAATGTCGCCCTGACGGATGAGGTCCGCGATGTTCGGACGACCTTCGTTGACCTTGAACACGCTTTCGCATTCGAGCCCGACTTCGTGAAGACGTGTAGCCGTACCGTACGTGGCGACCAGATCAAATCCGAGTTTGTTCAAGCGCCGGGCGAGAATTACAGCTTGCCCCTTATCCGCATTCGTGACCGAGATGAACGCCTTTGGAACGCGGACGCCTTCGTCCGCGTGTCCCGCTGATGGCATCGGCAGTTTCACACCCGCCCCTTCCATAGCCTTGCCGTAAGCTTCGCCAAAGGTAGCGCCGACGCCCATCACCTCACCGGTCGAGTGCATTTCAGGCCCGAGGATCGGGTCGACGCCAGCAAACTTCTTGAAGGGGAACACCGGCGATTTTACAAAGATCTGCGGAACGTGGAGCACGTCTGGCAGACTGAAATCCGCGAGTTTTTTGTGGCCTGCCATCACGAGCGACGCGATCTTCGCGATCGGCACGCCCGTGGCCTTAGCGACGAACGGGACCGTTCGCGACGCACGCGGGTTCACCTCGAGAACATACACGCGGTCGTTCTGGATCGCGTACTGAATGTTCATCAGGCCCTTTACTTTTAGTCCGCGGGCCAGCAGCGTCGTATAGTGTTGAATGGTTTCGAGGTGCTCAACGGCGATCTTCTGAGCAGGCAACACGCTTGACGAATCGCCGGAGTGAATTCCGGCTTCCTCGATGTGTTCTTGAATACCTGCGATCACGACCGTTTCTTCATCAGCTAACGCATCGACATCGATCTCGCCAGCACGCTCGAGAAACTTGTCGATCAGGATCGGCTTCTCAGGCGAGGCATCGACCGCCGTCCGCATATATTCGTCGAGCGAGGCCTCGTCATAGACGATTGCCATCGCCCGCCCACCGAGCACGAAGCTCGGCCGAACAACGACCGGATACCCGATCTCCGCGGCGATCTCTTTCGCCTCTTCTGGCGAAGTCGCGGTACCGTTCGGCGGCTGTGGAATATTGAGGTCTCTGAGCAAAGCCGAGAATCGCTTGCGGTCCTCTGCCAGGTCGATCGAATCCGGCGACGTGCCGATGATCGGAACACCCGCTGCGTGGAGCTTGTCCGCAAGATTCAACGGAGTCTGTCCGCCAAACTGCACGATCACGCCCTCAGGCTTTTCGACATCGACGATATTCATCACGTCTTCGAACGTCAGCGGCTCAAAGTAGAGTCGATCGGACGTGTCGTAGTCGGTCGAGACTGTCTCCGGATTGCAGTTCACCATGATCGTCTCGAAATCCGCATCACGCAGAGCGAACGACGCATGACAGCAGCAATAGTCGAACTCGATTCCTTGCCCGATCCTGTTCGGTCCCGAGCCAAGGATCATTATCTTCCTGCGGTCGGTCGGATCAGATTCGCACTGTTCCTCATAAGTCGAGTACATATACGGCGTGAAGGATTCGAACTCGGCTCCGCAGGTATCGACCCGCTTGTAAACCGGCACAATGCTTCTTGATTTTCTTAAACCGCGGACCTCAGCTTCCGTAACATTGCTGAGATAAGCCAATCGACGGTCTGATAAACCAAGTTCTTTCGCGGTTCGGATCTCTTCATCCGACGAACTATCCACTGTCCACTGTCCATTGTCCACTGACAGCGTCTCCTGAAACTCCATCACCTGCGAGAGTTGATCGAGATACCACGGATCGATCTTCGTCAGCCGATGCACTTCGTCGATCGAATACCCGTTTTGCAGTGCGTACGTAATGTACGAGAATCGCTGCGAGTTAGGCCGAGCGAGCTTCCGCTGAAGTTCTTCGTCGGGCACATCAACGAGACGCAGCGGCTTCACCGCCTCAAGCGATCGCAGCCCTTTGAAGAGCGATTCCTTAAACGTCCGGCCGATCGCCATCACCTCGCCGACCGACTTCATCTGAGTCCCGAGAACGTCCTCCGCTCCGGGGAACTTCTCGAACGCCCACTTCGGGATCTTGGTTACGACGTAATCGATCGTCGGCTCGAACGATGCGGGCGTTTTCTTCGTAATGTCGTTCGGAATCTCGTCGAGCGTGTATCCGACGGCGAGTTTCGCGGCGATCTTCGCGATCGGGAATCCCGTCGCCTTCGACGCCAATGCGGACGAACGCGACACACGCGGGTTCATCTCGATGATGCGAACCTCGCCATTTTCAGGATTCACCGCAAACTGGATATTCGAGCCGCCCGTTTCCACGCCGACCTTGCGGATACATTTGATCGACATATCGCGGAGGTTTTGATACTCCACGTCGGTCAGCGTCTGTGCGGGTGCGACCGTGATCGAATCGCCCGTATGCACGCCCATCGGATCGAAGTTCTCTATCGAGCAGATGATGACGACGTTGTCGTTCAGATCACGCATCACCTCAAGCTCGTATTCCTTCCACCCGAGGATCGATTCTTCGACCAGGATCTGCGACACAGGAGAAGCCGCAAGCCCGCCCTTCGCGATCTCTTCAAACTCCTCCGGGTTGTAAGCCGTGCCGCCGCCCGTTCCGCCTAGCGTAAATGCCGGCCGTATGATCGCTGGATATCCCGTTTCCTCGACGATCTTCTGCGCTTCTTCCCAAGTGTGAGCAAATCCACCCTTGGCCGACGGAATGCCGATCTCGTCCATCGCCTTTTTGAACAGCTCGCGGTCCTCACCGACCTTGATCGCATCGATGTTCGCACCGATCAGCTTCACACCATATTTGTCGAGCACTCCCTGCTCGTAAAGCTCGACCGAAAGGTTCAGTCCCGTCTGACCGCCCACCGTCGGCAGCAGCGCATCCGGTCGTTCCTTCTCAATGATCGCCGTCGCCGCTTCAAGCGTAAGCGGCTCGACATACGTGCGGTCCGCGATCTCGGGATCGGTCATGATCGTCGCCGGATTCGAATTCACCAGCACAACCTCATAACCTTCCTGCTTTAAAGCTCGACAGGCCTGCGTTCCCGAATAATCGAACTCGCAAGCCTGTCCAATAACAATAGGACCTGAACCAATGATCAGGATCTTCTTAATATCTGTCCGTTTAGGCATCGTCTACTAGATCACGTACAAACTCTCAGTATAGCCAAAACCACGAGCAGAATTAAAAGGGACCGGTCGGATGCAGATTTTGAGGGAAAAAATTCATTTACATATGGAGAACATCTAATGTATCTTTCATTCGTTCACTCAAACATCGATATCTGGAGAATCTTCCGATGACTACCATTACGTCTAAACCATGGACGGTAATCGTTTATTTTGCAGGCGATAACAACCTCACGACGGAAATGGCCCGGGCTCTCGAAGAAATAATTCGGTCGGACCGTCAAACAGACGAGGATCTCAACATATATGTCTATTTTGATAGTCTTTCACGAGACGTGCCCACTCTTTACTGCGATCTGAATGGTCAGGCCGGCAAGAAGCGCCGAGAGGTCGGCCGCCCGATGGTGACAAGTTGATGAATAACCTTTCGGTGTTCTTGTCTTATTTCATGAGGATGAAGAACATTCATGCGCGATGGAACCAAACAGGATTTGCGGCGAATACGGAGCACGTTGAGTTTGTCGAAGATCCGCCCCCCAGTCCGGCAGTGGATGGCAAGATCCGCGTGACCATCCCTCAAGGCGGTAGAATAGATAAGAGGTAGGAAATTGGATCTAAACAGCGTAGCAGCTTGGCTGGGAGGTTTGTTTTTGATAGCCGGGCAGTTCTGTGTTTGGCCAGCTGCTATTTTCGCGTCATCCACAGCCGATGCTGAGGTCGTCTTCAACAACGCGAGACAGGCTTCTTTAACTTGGCAGGCTGATGAAGCAGTGCAGCAATATATGGAAGCGGCGACTTTGTTCGCCGCCGCCGGCGATCATGACCGCTCCGCAAAGAGCACTCTCCTGGCGGCAGAAACAGCGTATGCCGCCGGCGATCAGATCAAAGCTCGGGCGTTGGTTGAAGGAGCTATTTCCCATACCAGCCGGCTGTCTTCTGACATGCGGATCGTTGCGTACAGCATCCTCGCGTTGATCTCGTACCAAGCCGGAAAGAAGGTCGATGCCGAACGCTGGTGCCGCGATTCTCAGTCGTTAATTACTAGCGGTACTTCCAATGAGGCTTCAGCGTATTCTCACTTTAGCTGCGGCATCTATGAATATTTCTTTGGCGATGTTCGAAAAGCCAGTACCAGCTTTGAGGAGGCGGTAAGACTTACGACAGACTCGGAAGAACCATTCGTTTCGACTCAATCCCTTTTCTATTCGGGCTATTCGCAACTGAGGCTTGGGAATACACTGCCCGCCATGAATCGAATGCAGGAGGCTCTCGCCCGGTCTCAGCAAATGGGGTACGAACGCGGAATTGCTTTAGCCTATCGTGAGATCGGTTATATACATTTCTATCTTGGGGAGCGGCAAACAGCTCTCGACTCATTCCGAACAGCCGAGCGAATGTTTCCGGAGACGGGAGCCGTCGTCGAACTGGCTCGTGTATTTAATGCGATAGGCCTGGTGTATCGGGATTTCGGCGATCTGGTAGCGGCCGAACGATACTTCGAGGACGCGGAAAGAACATTTGTTTCTGCCGACTATCCTTTGGGAGAGCTTACTGCTCTTTTGAACCGGAGCGACGTTTACACCCGGGCCGGTTCGAACGATCGGGCACGGGAATCTTATCTGCTAGCCCAGGAGCGGGCGGAAGAGCTTGGCGACGAGTTTCAAATGGCTATGGCGGCTGAGGGCCTTGGAAAACTCGAACTCAACAGTAAGAACTTTGACAAAGCGATAGTCCGCTTCAAGGCCGCACTCGCACTGACTGAAACAAGCCGAACTGATTCCAACACGATCAGCGAACTTCTTGGTGCAGCCTACGAGTTGAATGGCGATCTTAAAAATGCCAGAACGCAATACGATTCCGTTTTGGCGATCAATGATCGGATGGGCAACACGGTAAACCGGGCAAAGAACCTGTTTGACCTCGCCCGCGTCGACTATCTTGAAGGAAAGTTTCAGGCGTCTCACGATCGAATGGTGGAGTCACTTGGGCTTACGGAAAAGGTGTATGCCTCGGTCGACAGTTCAAGTCTTCGGCGATCCTACCTCGGACAGTCTCACTATCGGTTTGAATTAATGACCGCGCTGACTGCTCGGGACGCGAATGCTAGTCAACGCCCCGAAGATATCGAGCTTGCTCTTATGTACCTGGAAAAGGCTCGGTCACGATCACTATCTGACGACCTCCGCCTGACTCGGGCCGGGATTTCCACGAACGCAGATCAAGGTCTCATTTCCAAAGAGCGATATTTGTTAGCTTCCTTAACGGCTAAGACCGACCGGCTCACTAATATGCGGCTTAAGAACCCAAGCGATCCAGACGTAAGTGTAGTTGAGTCGGAGATTTCCAAGATTCTTGAGGAACTAGATGAGATTAGCACCGTCCAAAAGCAGCAGGATCCCCTCTATTCATCGATTCGGAAACCGCCCGACTTCGAACTCGCACCTTTGCAACGCGAGGCACTCGGAAGTGATGAGGTCCTTATCGCGTACTTTTTGAGTGAATCTGAAAGCTATGTTTGGCTTGCTGACAAGACCAAGATCGAGCTATATCGGCTACCTGAAGGCGGACTGATCAATCGGGCGGTCGATTCGCTAAACGAAAAACTGCAGACGCGTGCTGACGTCGACGATCTCCAACCGGAAAAGC
>DAIOWA010000168.1:0-6151 GCA_036758705.1 Pyrinomonadaceae bacterium
CTGGGCAGATCGCGTTTGGGCCGCAGACGGTCGCCGGACTGATCAATTACATTACTCCAAATCCGACTGAGAAGCCGTCATTCGGGATACGCTTGACGGGCGGAAATCGAGCGTTCTTCAATGGAAGCTTCACTGGTAGCGGTACGATCAACAAGACCGGAATTTTCGCGAACTACACGCGCAAGCAAGGTAATGGGGCCCGCGAGAACATCAATTCGAAATTGAACGATGTCTTGACCAAGATAGTTCAGACCCTGAACGACACCAATGCGCTGACTTTCAAGTTTAGCTATTACGGCGAAGATTCGAACGTGACATATTCTGGGCATACAACAGCTGAATATGCTTCCGATCCGAGGTCAAATCCGTTTAAGAATGACTTTTTCTACGGCGACCGATATGGATTCTCGGGCTCGCACGCAGGCGTTATCTCGTCCAGATCAGTAGTAAATACGAACTTCTATGCGAATAGATTCACGAGACACTGGTGGCGACAGTCATCGAATTCGGGTCAGCGCCCGAATCGCTTGAACGTCGACCCTGACTGTTTGAGCATGGCTTCTCTGGATACGACCTGCGGAAATGAGGGGCGACTCCGTGAGTACGAAACTTACGGCATTGAGCCGCGGTTTACATTCAGCTATGACGCGGGAACAAAGTTCCGCGGTGAACTGCACGCCGGCGTCCGGGGCCATTGGGAAGTTCAGAAACGTCGGCAGGAGAATGGAGATCTTCCGAACAGTCGGTCGGGGGTTGCGATCGAGATCAACGAGCGCCGTAACGATGCGTATTCGGGATTCGTTCAGAACCGCTTTATTTTTGGAGATCTCGCCATCACCCCAGGTGTGCGATTCGAGAGGATCAATGTCGAGCGAAAGAACCTGCTTGTCTCGCCGGCTGCGTTTGGAAGTACTACCGTCAGCGAGGTAATTCCAGGCATCGGTGCCGCGTATTCCGGCCTTCCGAAGACGACCATATTCGCGGGTGTGCATCGCGGATTCTCGCCGCCAAGGGCTGAAGATATCATTTCGAACTCCGGCGGGGTGGTCGAGCTTGATTCGGAATTGAGTTGGAACTATGAGATCGGCGTTCGGTCGACTCCGACAAAGGGTTTGCGTCTTGAGGGGGCATTTTTCAGGCTCGACTACGAAAACCAAATCGTGCCGGCGAGTCTCGCAGGCGGACTAGGGGCAAGTCTTACGAACGGGGGCGAGACGCTGCAGCAGGGTTTGGAATTCTCAGGCCAGTTCGATTCGGGCTCAGTATTTGAATCCCGGCATAACATTTACATCCGGACTGCCTATACATGGCTGCCGATCGCGGAGTTTAGCGGAGTGCGGTCCAGCTCCGTGACGCCGTCCATCTCGATTACCGGAAATCGACTGCCGTACGTTCCCGAAACGACTGTCACGACGAGCCTCGGATATTCGCACGCTAACGGGTTCGACGCGTTCATTGAGAATGTGTACGTCGGCCGTCAGTTCGGAGACGATCTGAACACGATCAACCCGATTGCCAACGGACAGCGTGGGGCGATACCATCGCAGACCTATTGGAACGCGACGGCAAATTACCGGGTAGAACAGTGGAAGACGACGTTCTTTGTTACGGCGAAGAACTTGCTCGACAGGACATTTATCATTGATCGCAGCCGAGGAATTTTGCCGTCCAGTCCGAGGCTTCTCCAAGCGGGCGTCCATATCGCGTTTTGACCGGATCGGAATTTCGTAGAACAACCCAACCGTTAGAGAGGAGCATGCTGGACGAGCGACGTGGCGGCATCCGCGTCGATCTTTACTAAGACGAATCTATTCCTAGGCGACGAAACAGAGCAAAGCCATTTCCGGTCGGACGAGGGCATTTCAGGTCAACCACGGACCGAGTTGTCCCCGAAAATTCCCCCCCAAATTCCCCCCCGAGGTCACTTTTAGACAAAAATATGGACCGCCCTATTTTTAGGCCGGTCCGTAACTTATTGTAAGTAAAAGGTTTACATTGGTACTGAGGGCGGGAGTCGAACCCGCACGAACCTTAGTTCACAGGATTTTAAGTCCTGGGCGTCTACCAATTCCGCCACCCCAGCAACCCATTGAAGATTATCACGTATACCGCCCGCGAACGAAGTTAGTAGGCCTATCGTGCTATCATTTCCGCAAGCCGCATATGGATCAATTTACGTGGATATTTTGGGTTCTGTTGGGTGTCGTTCTGATAGTCGCCGAAACCTTTACGTTGGGATTCGTCCTACTATGGTTCGGCGTCGGAGCTCTTGTCGCCGCCGCCGCCGGAGCGTTTGGCGTAGGCCTATTCGGTCAGTTCCTGATCTTCGCGATCGTCTCGGTCGCCCTGACCGCTGCATCTCGCACGATCTTTGCAAATCTTATCAGCCGACACGGTGACGACTCCATAAAGATGGGCGTCGATTCATTGCCCGGCCAGATCGGAACCGTAACCTCGGCCAGCAAAGGAGCCCTTAACGAAGGAGCCGTAAAGGTCTACGGATCAACGTGGACCGCGTTTCCCGAGGATGATGCCGAGCTCGTTGAAGGTGAAAAGGTCGAGGTCGTGAGAGTTCAGGGATCTTCTATCTACGTCCGGCCCGTGATAAAACATTTACCCGATTGGCGCGGTGATGATTGATTGATCGTCGATGTTGCGGATATCGAGCGGATAAGCCTGCAGTAGCTGATTTCACCGATCTAAAAAAACAACAATGTAAATTACACGAAACCGAGGGCTTATACGATCTCGGCCGTGTCCTGTTCCTGCGTATCAACATCGTCCGCCTGATCCGCGGTGTCGTGGATATTCCCGAGATCGATCAATTCCAACTGTACGTCGTCCCCTTCCCCAAGAGGAAGGTCATCGCCGACCAAACGTGCGAGGATCACGGTTATGTTGTCTTCACCGCCATTTTCGTTGGCTTCCCGCACCAAACCGGCACAGGCAAGCTCAAGCTGATCGATGTTTGAGCTCACATGATTCTGCATACTTGCGGCGCTTACCTTGTTGGAAAGGCCGTCGCTGCAGATCAGGAGTACGTCATTACGGCAAGGAGTAAGACGGGCTGATACGGGATAGATCTCGTTTTGAGCACCAAGAGCCTGTAAGATCACGTTCTTCAACGTGTGGCTTTCTGCTTCTTCCGGCGAGATCTGCTGAGCGTCGATCAATTGCTGAACCAGCGATTGATCTTTCGTTACCTGATAGATCTTTTCGTTTCGAACAAGATACGCCCGACTGTCTCCGACCTGAACGATGTCGATGCCGCGGGGTGTGAGACCAAGTCCAGTGAAAGTCGCACCCATGCCCTGGAACTGAGCGTCCGAGCGGCCCTGATTATGCACCAGATAATTTGCGTAGACCGTCGCATTGTAGAGCTTGGCGATGAGGTTGTAGTCCATCGCTTCAGGCGTTAGAGTTTCTTCCACATCCTCGTGGAGCAGTTTCTCGCAAACGCTTTCGACTGCCATCTTGCTGGCGACTTCGCCGGCCAAGGCACCGCCCATTCCATCAGATACCGCTAAAACGACACCGTTCTCGTCAACATCGAAGTTTTGAGACTCGATCACGAACTCGCCGCTTTCCTGCTTGCTCGTCCAGGCACGGCTCTTCGTGATGCTAAGCAGCAGGTAATTGTCCTCATTACCGCGGCGAACGCGGCCTACATGGGAAGTTGCATGGATCTCAACACTGAACATAAGAATCGCAAGTCTTCGGACCGTTCGATCCGCAATGAGGCGGACGGATCGCTTGGCCTAAGTCTAGCTTAACGCTTGATCTAGATCTTCTAAAATGTCCTCGACATCCTCGATTCCAACCGAAATGCGAACGAGTCCGTCGGTGATTCCTAATTTTGACCTCGTTTCCGCCGGGACAGAAGCGTGTGTCATCGTTGCCGGGTGCGATATCAACGATTCCACTCCCCCTAAACTTTCGCCTAGAGTACAAAGCTTGACGCTCTCAAGCACCTTTTTTGCGTTTTCCAAAGAGCCGGTTTCAAACGAGACCATTCCGCCGAATCCAGACTGCTGACGCTTCGCTAACTCATGCTGCGGGTGCGAGGTAAGCCCCGGATAGTATACCTGTTGAACCTTCGGATGTTCAGCAAGGAAGTTTGCAACTATTCGCCCGTTCTTATCATGCGCTTCCATTCGGACCGCCAAAGTCTTGGTTCCTCGCAGGACCAAAAACGAATCGAACGGCGAAAGGATTGCCCCTACACCGTTCTGAACGAACTGGATCCATTCCGCATCTTTCGCATCGTTCAGCGCGACAAATCCGCCTACGCTGTCGGAGTGGCCATTCAAATACTTGGTCGTCGAGTGGACGACGATATCGACGCCGAATTCGATCGGGCGTTGAAAATATGGCGACATGAACGTGTTGTCGCATACGACCGTCGTTCCGCGAGAATGGGCCAGGTCCGAAACCGCCGCGAGATCCGTAACCGTCATTACCGGATTTGTCGGAGTCTCAACGAAAAGCATTTTCGTGTTCGGCTTAAAGGCCTTTTCGAGTTCGGAAACGTCTGATGTGTCCGCCAAATCGAATTCGACACCGTAATTGCTCAGGATCTTGCTGAAAAGACGAAATGTTCCACCGTACGTATTATCGCCCAGGATCACGTGTTCGCCGGCCTTTACAAGCTTGAGCACGGCGTCAATCGCGGACATCCCGGATGCAAACGCGTATCCAAACGCGGCACCTTCTAGCGCGGCAATGTTCTTCTCTAAAGCCGCTCGCGTCGGGTTCTGTGTGCGGGCGTATTCGTAACCTTTATGCTTGCCTAATCCATCCTGTGCGTACGTGGACGTCTGGTAGATAGGAACGCTAACTGCTCCAGTCGCTGAGTCGGGCTCGTTTCCAGCGTGAATTGCAATTGTAGAAAAGCCCATAAACGGAGCACGGTAAATAGCGATCTAAGTAAAGCTTTTTTTATCGTAACTTAGGGCGAGAGCGTGACGAAACCGCCGTTTTTACGAGCCTTTATGGTAACTTGCGGAATTGAAAAATGCAAACAGATGTAAGGCCAATGATCACAGGCCATTATGAGCTAAATGCTAGAAAAGGCTGGTTTTGTTGAAGGGATAGTTCGTACCCGGATATCGCCGATTCATGTTGAAGCGAAAGTCCGATATCGTCCAAGCCGTTGAGCAGGCAATATTTTCGAAACTCGTCAATCTCGAAACGTGAAGAGAATCCTGCGTTGTCGGAAATTTTGCACGCCTCAAGGTCTACGGAAATCTGGTGATCCGGCGAGGCGGTAGCATTTGTCGCGAGACTTGCACAATCGTCGGAATCCAGTACCAGAGGTAGTAAGCCTGTCTTTAGACTGTTGTTGTAGAAAATATCAGCAAAGCTCGGCGCGACGATCACACGGAAGCCGTAATCAAGCAGGCTCCACGGGGCGTGCTCGCGCGACGACCCGCAGCCGAAATTATCACCCGCGATCAGGATCGATACGCCTTCTGCTTCGGGTCTATTGAGGACAAAATCGTCGATCAACTCACCTGTGGGCGAAAAACGCCAGTCATAAAATAAGAACTCTCCGTAGCCTGACCTTTCGATCCGTTTGAGGAACTGCTTAGGAATGATCTGATCGGTATCGATATTCGCTAGATCGATCGCGACTGCTTTGCCGGAATGGTTGACAAACTTTTCCACTAGTTCTCCTTGAATTTCCAGTCACGAATGTCGACGAAATGACCGGCAATCGCTGCGGCCGCCGCCATGGATGGGCTAACGAGATGAGTACGTCCGCCTCGGCCTTGCCTGCCCTCGAAGTTTCGGTTGCTTGTCGACGCACACCGTTCGCCTTCGGCAAGGACGTCGTCATTCATTGCCAGACACATCGAACATCCAGCGTCGCGCCATTCGAAGCCCGCATCCTCGAAGATCGCAGCGAGACCTTCGGCTTCCGCCTGACGCTTGATCTGCATCGAACCGGGAACCACCATCGCATTGACGCTGCCGTTGATCTTATACCCTTGAACGACCTTTGCAGCTTCTCGCAGGTCTTCGATGCGTGAGTTCGTACAGGATCCAATAAAGACACGGTCGATGTTGATCGATTCGATATTGCGGTCAGGTTCGAGATCCATGTATTCGAGGGCCCGTTCGTAGGAGCGACGTTTAGTGTCATCGCCGA
>DAIOWA010000169.1:0-6139 GCA_036758705.1 Pyrinomonadaceae bacterium
GGTGGCGTCCGCGGTCCGGGGCAAAACATTAAAGATTACGGGTCGAAAACCACATCGTCAAGTAATGGAAATAAGAATCGCACGCGAATCAGACATCCCCGCGCTGGTTGAATTCAATCAGGCAATGGCTCTCGAAACCGAACATAAGACGCTCGACGAAGGCGTGCTAACCGCCGGAGTGTCGGCCGTTTTCGGCGACGGATCGAAAGGTTTCTATGTTGTGACCGACGTCGAAGGTACGGTCGCAGCCGGCCTAATGGTGACGACCGAATGGTCCGATTGGCGCAACGGATGGTTTTGGTGGATCCAAAGTGTTTACGTCCGTCCCGAACATCGCGGCGGCGGCTTGTACGGCCAGATGTATGAGTTCGTAAAGACTAAAGCGGACGCGGCCGGAAACGTATGCGGATTCAGGCTTTACGTCGAAAAAGAAAACGAAAAGGCTCAGCGCGTGTATGAAAGACTCGGGATGGAAGAAACCTACTATTTAATGTACGAGGAAGAAATGAAAAACCGGAGCACCTGATCACAGGCCGCTCCGGTTGATGCTAAGAAAATCGGCATGTGGCTCGAAAGCATGAAGAGGATTTGAGATTGGAATTAAGTTCACCCTTTTTGGATTTATTGTTCACCCTATAAGAAGAAGCGTTTCGTGCCGTCACCGATTTTCAAAGACCGTAAAAACTTGTATGGATTGAGGAAAAGACCCGACCTAGTCTTCGTGCCCACACTCGAAGATTTCCCCCAAGCAATCAGGCCTTTTCCTCAAACTGTCAACATCGCGATTATTGAATCTTCCCGCCTTGTTCCTTCAGTTGTCCGCGATGTCAAAAAACTACCTTCCGAGTGCCCTTCTTAGAGCAACGACCGTGCCAAATGCGGAAACTCCGTCACTTTCCGCAAACGTCGGATCTCGCTGTTCGGTCGGCGTTCAGTCCGACAATCAAAATCGTACGCGCTAGCGCCTTATTTCAATACGCACAGCGACATTCAGACACACGTAAGTGTTCGATTTCGATTCAGTTTCAATGAACCGGACCAACGTGGTGTAATAATGCAAGTGGCGTGCATAAGCGAAACAAGATTTGCGGAAATTTGCGACGGTATCCGGGCTGACCGCGACATCATCATCAAACACAACCCGATCGGGCCCGACGAAGAGATACTTTTGTGGATGTTGTTGAGTTGTCTGATCAGCTTCTTGAGCCTCACAGATCAGGAAACGCCGTGTTTCACCGGAGTGCCCGACGAAAACACTTACCGCGACGCCATTTTGTTCGTCCTTCGCGATCGGACCGAAAACGGCTTTGCCCCCGAGCCGCACATTGATAGGATGTTGGCTAAATGATCGTCGAAACGTTTGTCCAGACAGCATTTCAGCAGAACACGCGCGTCGTCTCATGCGAAGTCACCGGCGAGGCGATGTGTATAGATCCGGGCGAGCCGTCGCATGAGGTCGCCGAATACATCCGTGAAAACGATCTCGACCTAAAAGCGATCATTCTCACTCACGGCCATCTCGACCACGTCGGCGGTACTGCATTTATGAAGCTCGAGTTTCCCGACGCCGAGGTCTTGCTTCACAGCGAAGAGGAAGACCTATATACTTCCTTGCCGCAGCAGCCGCTGCTGATGGGCATCCAGCCGCATCAGTTTGCGGCCCTCGGCATGGATTACGTCGATCCTCCGCGGCCGACCAGGTTCGTCGAACACGGCGAGATCCTTCATATCGGTTCCCTTATGTTTGAGATCCGCCATTGCCCGGGACACACTCTCGGGCATATTGTCCTCGTGGAACCCGACCGGCACGCTGTCTTTACGGGTGACTGCCTCTTCAATGGGACCATCGGCCGAACCGATCTGCCTGGCGGAAATTACGACCGCCTGATAACGTCGATAAACAATCAGGTAATGTCGCTCGGCGATGATTTCACCGTAATGTGCGGCCACGGCCCGGATACAACCGTCGGCCGCGAGCGATCCAGCAATCCGTTTCTGACCGGCCTCTACCAACTCGGTCGCGGATAAACTGGAAACTCGAAACTGAAAACTCGGAACTGTACTAAAATCGGCCCTTCGGAACGCCGCAAAAGGCGCAAAAAACCGCAAAAAGTGAAGGTCGATCTTTTTGCGGTTTTTGCGCCTTTTTGCGGCAATATCTTCCTACGCGACAGTTACATCCTTAGACAGGTACACGTCCTGAATGGCGTTGAGCAGTTCGACGCCTTCGTTCATTGGACGCTGGAAAGCTTTGCGGCCTGAGATCAGGCCTGCACCGCCGCCGCGTTTGTTGATGACCGCCGTGCGAACGGCATCCGCCATATCGCTTGCTCCCTTCGATTCACCGCCTGAGTTGATCAGCCCTGCGCGTCCCATATAGCAATTCGCCACCTGATACCGAACGAGGTCGATCGGGTTGTCGCTGGTCAGTTCGGTGTAGATCCTCGGATCCGTCTTGCCGTAGCTGCTCTCGGTGTTGAGCATATTGTAGCCGCCGTTACGCTCGGGAAGCTTCTGCTTGATAATGTCCGCCTGGATCGTGACGCCGAGGTGATTTGCCTGGCCGGTAAGATCGGCCGCAGTATGCATGTCGCCGGCGGGGCCTTTGAACTTCGGATTACGCAGATAGCACCACAGGATCGTCGTCATCCCGAGTTCGTGCGCGTAGGCAAACGCTTCGGATACTTCAGTGATCTGCCGCGTCGACTGCTCCGAACCGAAATAGATCGTCGCGCCGACGGCAACGGCTCCCATATTCTTTGCCTGTTCGATCGTCCCGAACATCACCTGATCGAACTGGTTCGGGTACGTCAGCAGTTCGTTGTGATTGATCTTTACGATGAACGGGATCTTGTGCGCGTATTTCCGGGCGACCGAACCCAACACACCGTAAGTTGACGCCACCGCGTTACATCCGCCTTCGATCGCGAGTTTGACGATATTCTCCGGGTCGAAATACATCGGGTTCGGTGCAAACGACGCTCCGGCTGAGTGCTCTATACCCTGATCGACGGGAAGGATCGACAAATAACCGGACCCCGAAAGCCGTCCATTCGAGTACAAAGTCTGCAAACTGCGCAATACCGAAGGCGTTCGATCCGAATCCAGCCACACGCGGTCAACGAAATCACCGCCCGGCAAATGCAAATTTTCTTTAGCGATAGTTTTCGATACATGACCAAGCAGCGATTCGGCATCGCTCCCCAGATATTCCTGTATCTTGCTGAAATCTAATGACATATTTCCGCTCCAAAGTCTTTTGAATCAAAATTATAAATAGAAAGTGTATCACTTCTTTCAACGATGCATTAGGCACCGGCACCGGCCCGTTCGAATACACGATACCCAAAGTAAGAAAGCGCCGGGTCTATTCCCGACGCTTTTCCCAGTCGATTGAAAACCTCTAATCAACCAACTTCCCGTCCGTATCCAGTATCCTCAGCGTCGAGCCCCAAGTCGGAATCACTTTCAGCTTCGGTTCGATCACGCTGCGGTCGCCGACGATGACGATCGCCATATGATCGGGGTCGAGATACTTCTGCGCGACACGGTTCACGTCGGCGAGTGTTACGCCGTCGATCTTCGTGATGTAGTCATTGAAGTAGCTGTCAGGCAATCCGTAGATCAGCAGATTCGATAGCTGTCCTGAGATCTGTCCGTTCGTCTCGAAGCCCGCCGGGAAGCGGCGAATTATGCTTTGCTTGTTGTAATCAAGCTCACGCTGCGTCACCGGAATGCCGCCGCGAATTCCGTTGAGTTCCTTCATAAACTCGACGATCGCTTCGGCCGTCACCGCCGTCTGGATCTCACCGCCCGCACGGAACGGCCCCGGCCCGCGACGGAAACTGAAGGAGCTGTTCGCACCGTACGTGTAGCCCTTGTCTTCACGAAGGTTCATCGAGATGCGGGACGTAATGCCGCCGCCCAGGATAGCGTTCATCACCTGGATCGCGTGGTAATCCGGATTGCTCCGATCGACACCGACCTGCCCGATCGCGACCGTCGACTGAGCCGCACCCGGACGGTCCACGATGTAGATGCCGGGGTTCTCGAGCGGCTTGATCGCCGGAAGCCGTGCCGCCGGAACATCGCCGGCCTTCCAACCGCCAAATGCCGATTCGAGTTTCGTCTTCAGTGCTTTGCTATCGAAGCTGCCAACGACGATCAGGGTGCCGTTGTTCGGGCGGAAGTTATTGGTATAGAAATTCACGACGTCATCCCGCGTGATCGCTTTGATCGTCGCTTCCGTGTTGTCGCGGCCATACGGATGATCGCCGTAGAGCACCTTGTTGAAGGCGACGTTCGCGATCGCACCGGAGTTCGCCTTCTGCTGACGCAGTCCGATCAGCTGGCGGGCCTTGATGCTCTCCAATTCCGTCGCCGGGAACGACGGATTCAGCACGATGTCCGAATAGATGTCGAGTGCGGCGTCGAGATTTTTAGCCAGCGTGGAAAGCGAGACGTTCGTCGAATCCCATCCGGATCCGGCGCCGACGTTCGCCCCGATCGCTTGAAGCTGATTGGCGATGTCCGCCGCCGAGCGTTTTGCCGTCCCGTCATCGAGCAAGGTGGACACCATATTTGCGACACCGGTCTTTCCGGCCGGTTCATTGGTTTGTCCCGTCTTGAGCACAAGATTCATCGAGACGATCGGAAGTTCGTTCTGATGGACCATCCAAACGTCGAGGCCGTTTGCTAGCTTCGTCTTCTCGATCGCGGGAAGGGCGAATTTCGGATTCGGGCCCGGCTTCGGAAGCTTCGCCGCCTGAGCGTCGATCTTCGCCTGGTCTTTCTTGTCCGACTTTACTGACGTGGGCTGATCAGCCTGCCGTCCGCCGCGGCCGGCCTGAGCCGCTTTCGGAACGTACGAGAGCACCAATCGGTTTGGGCCGAGGTATGTATTCGCCACACGCGAAACATCGGCGGCGGTCACGACGCGATATCGGTCGAGGTCCTTCTGGAACCAATCCGCCTGGCCTAAATATCCTGCATACGATGTCAGCTGTCCCGCCTTTCCGAGAACCGTCTGCAGGCCGTTGATCGTCTGCGATTCGATGCTGTTCAGCGCCCGCGACATTTCTTCGGCGGTCGGCGGAGTCGCCTTGATCTTCGCGATCTCTGCGTCTACTTCTTTCTCTATATCGTCAAGCGATTTGCCGGGACGAGCCGTTGCCTGGATCTGGAACAGGCCTCCGATCTCGTTCGTCGAATTTCCGCCGAAGATGTTTTGGACCAGTTCTTTGTTGTAAAGCAGATTGCTCTGAAGACGCGAGGTGCGGCCTGACGAGAGGATGAAGCTCAAAATATCGAGTGCGGGTTCGTCCTTCGCGTACGCCGGAATGCTGTGCCAAACGAACGAGCGACGCGGCAGCGGGACGTTCTCTTCGACCGTCTCGCGGATCTCCTTATCAAGCTTTGGCATCGCCGGATTCGGACGCACGATGTCGGAGCCCTTCGCGATCGGGCCGAAATATTTCTCGATCCAACCACTCGCCTGCTTCTCGTTGAAATCGCCCGAGACGACTAGGAACGTATTGTTCGGCACGTAATATTGCCGGAAGAAGGACTTCACGTCTTCGAGCGACGCGGCCTGCAGATCTTCGAGCGAACCGATCGTCGACCAATTGTACGGATGCGGTTTCGGATACATTATCTGTCCGATCTTTTCGAACGACGATCCATACGGCACGTTATCGACGCGCTGACGGCGTTCGTTCTTTACAACATCACGCTGGTTGTCGAGCTTGTCCTGCGTCATCGCGGGCAGCAGTCCGCCGAGGCGGTCGGCTTCCATAAACAGCGCGAGTTCGAGGAAGTTTGACGGCATCGTTTCGAAATACCACGTGCGGTCCTGATTGGTCGTGCCGTTGATCGATCCGCCGGCTTCCTGCAGCGGCGTGAAATAATCGTTGTCGTAGCTTGCCGAACCCTGGAACATCATATGTTCGAAAAGGTGTGCGAAGCCCGTCCGTCCGGCAACTTCGTTCTTTGACCCCACGTGATACCACGTTCCGACGGTCACGATCGGCGTGGACTTGTCTTCGTGAAGAATGACGGTCAATCCGTTCTTCAACTTATATGTTTTTGATTTGATCGGCGGGAGTTTGTCGCCCTGGGCCAAACCTGTGGAGGCCGAAAC
>DAIOWA010000170.1:0-6130 GCA_036758705.1 Pyrinomonadaceae bacterium
CTCGAACGCGATCGGCAGCAGCCGCACGCCGACGACTTACAACCTCGACCTCGGGTTCTACTATCCGATCAAATTCACTGAGACCAAAGAACTTCGGTTCTCGGTTGATTGGTTCAACGCGTTCAACCTGCAAAGAGCGATCACACTGGACAACACATTCCAGATCGACAGCGGCGTTGAGGGTATTCCGCCGGTGAACAATCCGTTCTACGGAAGCGGCACCGTGTTTCAATACCCGTCGGCACTTCGCCTCGGTGCGAAGTTCAGCTTCTAGAGATCTAGATCATGTAATACCGGATCAGGAGGACGCGAGTCCTCCTGATTTTTTTGTGAGCTGATGCGAGTCTAACGCAGGCTTGCGTTCAGCTTTGAAAGAGCCTCTGTTCCGGGGCAAAGGATATCCTGACCAAGAGCGTTGAGCGGAGTCTTGGTTGTTTTAAGAAGATCGTGCAGCGGCGTCGAATCGCGGTCAATGTAGAGAAGTCCCGTCAGGATCTCGCCGCTCGACTTTGCTTTCTGCATCGCGCTCGCAGCGGACATTCGATCGAACGGATCCCAATCTTTGGCGAGTTTGTGAAGACGGATCGTCGTACCGTCGTGCATCACAAGATCGTTCACCGATCCCGCTTCGTACGTGGTAGTGATCTCTTCCATCATCGGAGCAAAGTCGACGGTTCCAGTAACCTCGACGTGCTCACGGACGTAGTCGTAAGACTTGGTTGAACCCGGATTGTTGTTAAAGGTCACGCACGGCGAAATGACATTGAGGAACGCGAAACCTTTGTGCTTCATCGCTGCTTTGAGCAGCGGAACAAGCTGTTCCTTGTCTCCTGAAAAACTCTGCCCGACGAACGTGGCTCCGAGTTCGATAGCAAGCGAAGAAAGGTCGATCGCCTCAAAAAGGTTTACCGATCCTGCCTTACTCTTCGAACCCGCGTCAGCGGTCGCCGAATCCTGACCTTTGGTCAATCCGTAGCATCCGTTGTTCATCACCAGGTAGACCATATTGAGGTTTCGCCTGACAACGTGAACGAACTGTCCCATCCCGATCGACGCCGTATCGCCGTCACCCGAGACGCCGAAATAAACGAGATCCCTGTTCGCAAGATTCGCACCGGTCGCGACCGACGGCATACGCCCATGTACCGAGTTGAAGCCGTGCGAGTTCGATAGAAAATACGCCGGCGATTTCGACGAACATCCGATGCCCGAAAGTTTAGCAACCTTATGCGGCTCAATGTTCATCTCCCAACAGGCCTGCACGATCGCAGCATTTATCGAATCATGCCCGCAACCCGCACACAGCGTACTAAGCGAGCCCTCATAATAATCGACCGTATAGCCGAGTTCGTTCTTCGGCAATGCGGGATGGCGAAATGTAGATCTAACGTAGGTCATTTAAGCTTGTTCCATTCGTCTGCCGCGATCTCGCGGCCCAAAATCTCTGCAACTTCCCTCAGCATCATTCTCAGCTGCGGGACCGAGTATTCCGAATTTGAAGGGACGGTCAGTCGATTATTCTTGAGTACAAGAAACTGATGTCTGGAACCGGAATACGGACCGTCAAAGCCAAGCCGACGCAGCCTCCGAATAAACTCGCTTCGCTTACACGGACTCCACTGGCTCATATGCTGGCATCGTATTCAAATTCATGTTTCCTAGAAGGGGCAGTTCATGTCCAAGCTTTAGGCCGACTAAAACCCAATCCTCAAGCGTCGAACGTAACTCGCTTTCACACTCACGCAGGGTCTTTGCAAACGCGACGACCCCCTTACAGGACGGAATACGACCCGCGAAAGTGTTGTCCTCGAGCTTGTCATATTCGGCGTCTTCAAGAGCCCGCTCGACATAATCACTCAGAATGTAGACTCCAGTCATACTTGCCTTCCGCTCAAAACATAATTCTAACATGCGCGGCCCAGTTTTGATGTAAGATAGGCTGTTTCCTTACACCCTTTGTCGGACCGCTTAATCACAACTCGGAGGATATATGCTGAACAACTGTGTTTTCGCATTGGCGTGCTGTTTATTCTTGGTGCAATTGGTTGTCGGTCAAGACACCGGTACGGTTTCGGCAATCAAGGCAAATTTACGAGGCACTCCATCGGGCTCAGGAGTGGTTATTACGACTGTTACCAACGGTGAAAGCTTCGAAATCGTCAAGGATAAAGCCCCTTGGTATTTAATTCAGACATCAAAGTACGTCGGATGGATTCACGGGAACGGTATTTCCCTTAGCTCCGCTACCGGCCCACTTAGCCCTACGAACATTGAGAGGGTATTTGGGGTCAGAACCGCGATGCCGACTCCTATACCGGTGCAAGAGAAACTGTATGTTCCGACTACTCCCCCAGAAGTTCTTCGGTATGAGACGGGTACAAACTTGATAAGCGAACAGAATTTAGGTGGACGCGGGTCGATACAGATCTCAAATGGGACAAGCGTAGACGCCGTAGCAAAACTAGTCGACAACTATTCCAATAAGACTATTCGTCTCGTCTACATTAGAGCTTCGTCGGTTGCCACCGTTTCCAGTATCCGGCCGGGGAACTACGTTCTTAAGTTCAGTTTGGGAACGGGATATGACAGTTCGTCCGGCAAATTCACGAAGGCTCAAAGTTTTTCCCGATTTGACGAAATTCTCGGTTTTTACGAAACAAGAGTGGGAGACTCGATCCGCTGGAAAGATTTTGAAGTAACTCTCAATGCGGTCGTTGGTGGAAATGCGAGCACGTCACCAATATCAGCAAGCGACTTTGAAGACCATTAAGCAACAGGGAACATTTTTAACAACCTTCAACCTTGACGGCGGTCTTTGAAGTACTGAAGGAACTCTTCGTGCGTGAGAACCTTCGACGGATCTTCGTCCATTTCACGGTCCCGCTGAAGGGCAAGTTCAATTTCCGCGTCGTCCGTGAAGTCCTCCGGCAACGAAGCGATAATACGATCGGCAAGCTTCGACCACCAACAGGCTGCTGAACCGGGCATAGCGGTTTTGTTCGATCACACCAGACTCGCAAAAGCCGGTGCGTGAGCGGCTAGGGTTCTTTTGACCTTCAGCGGAAGCTCTACAAAATGGAAGCGGTCCGCCGTAAAGGCATAATCTTCACCGCTTTCATCGATTACCCGCAAGTAGCCTTCGCTTTCCGCTGCCTTGTCCCTTATGACGGGATAAAGCTTTCCCACCTCGAGCGAAGCCGGGTATCCGTCATTATTCAAACAGAGTGCTAAATATTTCCCCTTCATATCAGTCCAAAAACGGCAGCTTCAGCTTGAATTCCCTTTTGCCAATGCCATGTGCTTCGTACCAATGAATCTCTGCTAATCGAATTCTACCACTAACCAGTCTAACGTAAGCGGTTCCTTTCAGTTTTCGCCATCTTCCGCGACCGTATTGCTTTCGCAGCCTCGAACGATCGCGAACACCAGTGCCGACAGCGATCGCTTCGATATTCTCTATCTCACTAACGATCTCAAAATCCATCTAGGCCAATCGAACCGAAATGTGTTCCTTGATCCGTCTACAAATAAAGTCCGCCGTGATCGGCATTCCGTCGTAGTTCAAAACCGACATGATCTTTGCCGGATCGACGCCGAGTTCGATCATCATCAGCGAGCGAAACTGGGCGTCACGGTTTTGTTCGATGACGAATAGGCGTTCGTGCGAATTAACGAACTCCGTGAACGACTGGCTGAACGGAAACGCCCGCGGACGCATCGCGTCGAGATTAATACCGTCATTCGCAAGCATCTCGATCGCCTCTTCAGCGGCGTACGTCGAAGTGCCGAAGAAGATCACGCCCAGGTCGGAACCGCCTGCGTGAGCGGGCGGCCAGTTGGTGGAATACCCATCAGCGAACTTGCCCCCAGCAGGGGGTTCTGACCAGAATAACGGCTGCGGCACAAGTTCCTTCGCCGTATCCCATTTACGAGCAAGCCGATCGACGTTGCGTTGATAGTCGGCACCATCCTCCGTATAAACCGCGTATTCGTTGCGCGACGAACCGCGCGTTACGAATGCCCCGAGCGTGTGATGAGTTCCGGCGATCGTCCGATACGGTATCCCGTCATCGTCGATATCGAGATAGCGGCCGAACTTTCCGCGAAACTGCTCTAGCGGCTGACCGGCAGTCTCGTCGCTGCCATCGTCAGCCGTCAAGCCCGATGCGCCGTCCAAAATTTCATTTCCGTTACCGTTACCGTTGCTCAAGATTCCCGCCGCCTGAAACTTCGATATCCGGTCAAGCTGCTCGGAGGTCAGTACCTTCCCGCGGTCATACGCTCGCGAATCGTCCCACTCGAGCGGCTCAGTCACGTGATCGTTCATCCCAAGGTCGAGATCAGTCATCACTATCACCGGCGTTTGCAGTCGCTCGGTAAGATCGAACGCTTGCGCCGTCATCTCGAAGCATTCTTTCGGCGAGGCGGGAAACAGCAGCGGATGTTTTGTATCGCCGTGCGAAGCATAGGCGGCAAGCAGAATGTCCGACTGTTGCGTTCGAGTCGGCATTCCAGTCGAAGGGCCGGTCCGCTGGACATCGATCAGGACCGTCGGGACCTCGGCAAAATATCCGAGTCCCAAAAACTCGTTCATCAGCGAGACACCAGGGCCGCTGGTCGCCGTAAACGCCCGAGCACCGTTCCAACACGCGCCCATCACCATCCCGATGGCGGCAAGCTCGTCTTCGGCCTGAACGATCGCGTAATTGTTCGTACCGGTCTCGGCATCAACCCTGTACTTCGATGCGTACTTAGCGAAAGCATCAACGACCGACGTAGAAGGCGTGATCGGATACCACGCGGCGACGGTCGCTCCGGCATAGATCGCACCGAGTCCACATGCCGAGTTGCCGCCGTAAAGTATCTTGTCGCCAAGCAGATCGCGACGCTCAAGACGTAGATCCAACGGACACGGAAAATTCTCGCGAGCGTAATTCACGCCGATATTCAGAGCCTTGATATTCGGCTCGATCAGCTTCTCCTTTCCCTTAAACTGTTCGCCGATCATCCCTTCAAGCACCGAAAACTCAATGTCGAACAACGCAGAGAGAGCTCCGATATAGATGATGTTCTTGAAAAGCTGCCGCTGCCGGGCGTCCGTGAACTCAGCATTGCAGAGCGTCATCAGCGGGATCGGAATGGGCGTTATGTCGTCGCGGTCGTATCCGGGCGGCAGCGGTTTTGAAGAGTCGTAGAGAAAGTATCCGCCGGGTTTCACATCCGCGTAATCCTTTTTCATCGACTGCGGATTCACGGCAACCATCAGATCCACGCCTTCGCGGCGTCCAAGATGCCCCTTCTCGCTCACCCGCACCTCGTACCACGTCGGCAAGCCCTGAATATTCGACGGGAAAATATTCTTCGGCGTCACCGGGACGCCCATCCGAAAGACAGCCTTCGTGAACAGCGCGTTCGCACTGGCCGAGCCAGTACCGTTTACGTTTGCAAAACGAACTACAAAGTCGTTGATCTTCATAACTACCACCGGTCCAAGCCGTACGACGGATGACGGTGGTCATGACGGACGACAAGAATTCTTATACTTGTACTGTCAATTTGTCTGTAGAGAAAATGATAAGGAAAGCGGTGGAAATTCACGCGCCTGATCTTAGTCGGGTCGTCCAAATAAATTCGGTAGGAAGATGGCGACCGTGCGGCCAATTCGGCATGGCGCCGAAATTCTCCGTAGAAACCCAAAGCCATCTCGCTACCCGCTGTCTCATTGTAGAACTCCATTGCCTCGCGAATGTCATTATGAACCGCGGAGTTCAGTTGAAAATTCATTTACGAACAAATGGGAAGTGTCCTGAAATCATCTCGTCCAGCTGATCCATCGTAATAACCGAGTCAGGGTTCTCATCCATTTCGCGATCGCGACGCCGAGCCTCAAACAACCCCCCGTCCTCGGCATAAAGCGGTAACGAACGCAGTATCTTGCCGACCAATTCCGCTCGGTCCTTCTCCGAAAGGCTAAACACTAACTTCTCTGCCTCAGCAACTACTGACATATAGCAATTATATCACTGATTTTTTTACGAGAAGTGCTCTCTTTGCCGACTCATTATTCTAACTCCGGCTGATCCTTCGAACATTTCGAGGTTAAAAAGTCGGCCTAACAGATAAAAGAATA
>DAIOWA010000171.1:0-6108 GCA_036758705.1 Pyrinomonadaceae bacterium
CGCAGCGAAGTTCCGCCTCGGCGGCATGGTGGCGGCCGGCTCCTTCAAGCGACCCAGCGGCTCGATGCAGGCGCATTTCCGCGTCACCGACGGCGACGCCGAACTGCCGGTGCGATCTGTCCAGCCCGTGCGCGGAAAACTCACATGGTTTCTCGACCGAGCCTCGGCAAGCGATCTCGCCGACGTAAACATTTGATTTTGCACGCCGTGAAATCTAAGATTCATCGTTATTAGCCTATGGGATTGGAGATAGCTGTATGCGTCTCGATATTGCTGGTCGTCGTGTTTTTGGCGACGGTCGATATGGCGTTTTCGCACCTCTCCGATCTCGGGCTGCGGCGGCTCGCAACGGATATCGATGAAAGTTCGCGGCAAAGCACCTACGAGTTTCTACGCGAGATCGCGGATAATCGTCCGCTGTTCAGGTTTGCCATCACTACGACGATTCAGCTTCTGCTGATCACATTCGCCGTGATAGTCGTGGTATTGATCTCATGGTACACCCTCGACCGGACTTCCATTCTAATTTACAGCCTGCTAGTCGGACTACTTTCAACCATCGTATTTCGACAACTTGTGCCGCGGTTGATCGTGCGGAACAATCCGGACGAAATTCTGCTTCTCGTGCTGCCGGTCGTCCGGCCTCTTTATAGCCTTGCGTCTATAGTAGCGAGCCCGTTCGCCTCGCTGTTCCGGTCGAAAGAACATCAGCAAAAGCTGGAATCAACGGTCACACCGGATTCTCCCGACGAAAAGAAAGAGGACGACGACGAAGATATTCAGGCTCTCTTAGAGGTCGGGCAAGCCGAAGGCATTCTCGAAGAAGACGAGCGCGAAATGATCGAGTCGATGGTCGAGTTTGCCGAGACGCGGATAGGCGAGATCATGACGCCGCGTACCGAGATCTGCGCCATTCCCGCCGATGCGACCGTCCGCGCCGCCCGCGACCTTATCATCGACCAAAAGTATTCACGCATTCCGGTCTACCGCGACAGCATCGACAATATTGAGGGTGTTATCTACGTCCGAGATCTGCTACAGTTTTGGGCCGACGGCGGAAAGGAGGATCAGCAGATAGGCGAGACGCTTCGCGATCCGTATTTTGTTCCGGAGACTAAGTCCGCCGCGGATCTGCTAAAAAAGATGCAGGTCGATCACGTTCAAATCGCTATTGTCGTTGATGAATACGGTGGCGTTGCCGGTGTCGTTACGGTTGAAGACCTGATCGAGGAGATCGTCGGCGAGATCGAGGACGAGGATATCGAGGATGAAGAGATAATCGAGATCATTGAAGGCGAAGACGGATACTACGACGTTCTCGGTTCGACCGAGATCGATAAGATCGAACGACTTTTCGGGATTGATCTGGAAGACGGCGACTATTCGACGATCGCCGGGATGGTCACGAACGTTGCTGGTTATGTTCCCAAGGTCGGCGAGGTCTTGTCGATCCGCGGCCTTGCGATCGAAGTAAAAAGTGCGGATGAAAAACGCCTGATGCTGCTGCGGATCAGGCCGGTTGACGATGTAGATCCGATTGCAGACCATGGCGAAACAACTGGGTAGATATGTGATAGAATGGGCCCATACTAAATAAACGGAGGTATCACTATGGCAATCAGATTAGGTGATGAAGCGCCCGATTTTACAGCCCAGACGACACAGGGCGAAGTTAAGTTTCACGAATGGCTTGGCGACAGCTGGGGGGTTCTTTTTTCGCACCCAAAAGACTACACTCCCGTCTGTACGACGGAACTCGGATACACCGCAAAACTGAAACCGGAATTCGACAAACGCGGCGTTAAGGTTATCGGCCTGAGCGTTGACCCGCTCGAATCGCATCAAGGTTGGGAAAATGACATTGAGGAAACCCAAGGAACAGCCGTCAATTTTCCGATGATCTCAGACGCGGATAAGAAAGTGGCCGACCTTTACGATATGATCCATCCGAACGCGAGCGATACAGCTACGGTGCGTTCAGTGTTTGTCATCGGACCGGACAAGAAGGTCAAGCTATCGCTCACATATCCGGCAAGCACGGGCCGCAATTTCGACGAGATCCTCCGCGTGATCGATTCACTGCAATTGACCGCGAACTACAGCGTCGCGACACCTGTCAACTGGAAAGACGGTGACGACTGCATCATCGTTCCCTCAATAAGTAACGAGCAGGCAAAGGAGAAATTCCCCGCCGGCTTCAAAGAGGTCAAGCCCTATCTGCGATTCACGCCGCAGCCGAATAAGGTAAAGGGTGAAGGACAGTCGGCGTAGTCGGTTCATGGACGACAAGCACTTTAGGAAATGGGAAAAGCGCAGGCAGCTTGGAGCACTGCGCTTTATTTTTGTGTTTGGTCTGGCATGGGGCTTAAGTGTAGTCGCTCTTCATTATTCCTTCAGCTACGTTATGACTGTGTTTTGGTCAAACACTCCTGGCTCATCGTTTTCCGCTGATGACCTGGCTATGCGTTTTGGCTCGGCAGTTATCGGCGGCTTTATCTGGTCAAGCGTGATGTGGCTCGTCTTCGAGTCTCGCTTTCGTGTTGAACGTGATAGGAGATCCTACTCTGAATCGAAAAGGTATACCCTCAACATCTAATGAAACTCCAAGCCCAACTCGGCGAATTACTCCATGACATAGAACTCAAACGTGACGGCGAAAAGGTGTTCGCCAAGGTCGATGACCGCGAATACGAGCTTGAAGCCTCCGAGCCCGAGCCGAATGTTTACTTGCTCAAGCACGCAGGAAATATTTACGAATTCTATGTTGCTCCCGCCGTCCAGTCGGGCTCTCCTCAGATAGTTTCGTCCAGAAACTCAGACGTCGAAGTTGCGCTTGTCGACCCGAAGCGGCTTCGCGGGTCTGCCGGTGCCGGCGGAATAGCGGACGGCTTGGCTGAGATCAAGACGATGATGCCGGGTAAGGTTGTCAGACTGATCGCCAATGTTGGAAATGCCGTCGAGAAGGGCGATGCTGTTCTCGTCGTAGAGGCGATGAAGATGCAGAACGACCTTAAAGCTCCGAAGGCCGGGATCGTGAAAGACATCAAGGTTTCGGAAGGATCGACCGTTTCTGCCGGAGACGTACTTGCGATCATCGAATAGTCCTATAATTTCGCTCCACAATATTTACAGTGAACTGCGTCGATGTCGTGCGGCTCAGCGTGACACTCCGGGCAGACGTGAGTTGATTGTGCTTTCGATGCACGTATTAGCTCTCCCGTTACGATTCCTGTAGGCACCGCGATTATCCCATAACCCATTATCATCACCGCTGAGGCGAGCAGTTTTCCGAGCCCCGTTTGCGGGGAGAGATCGCCGTAGCCGACGGTCGTGAGCGTGACGATCGCCCAATAGATGCTGGTCGGAATGTCAATGAACCCGTGCTCTTCACCTTCGACTACATACATCAATGCACCCACGACCGTAACGATAGTAAGGATCGCAACGAGGAACACGGTGATCTTCTGCCGGCTCGCACGAAGGGCGGTGCTGATCACGCGGCCCTCGGTGATATAGGACGTTAGTTTCAGTACCCGGAATATTCTCAGCAACCGAAGGATCCGGATGACAAGCAAGTACTGCGTTCCGGGAACGAACAAGCTCAGATATGTCGGCAAGATCGCGAGCAGATCGACAAGTCCATAGAAGCTAAAGACATATCGAAGCGGTCGGCGAACGGAGATAAGGCGAAGAATATACTCGATCGAGAATAGAAGGGTGAACGCCCATTCTGCGGCGTGCAGTTCGTCTCCGTATGTCTCCCGGATCGAGCGAACGCTTTCCAGGAACACCGCCAAAACTGAAAGGAGGATCAATGATATCAGCGTGATATCAAAGACCCTTCCTGCCGGCGTTTCCGCCTCGAATACTATTTCGTAAATTTTCCGCCGCCAATCGGCACCTGCTCGTTCTTTGAATTCGGTTTCCACCCGAACATTCTATCAGGAGTTTTAGGCGGTCTTCTTCTGAACGATGCGGTCGAGGTTCTCGCGAGCGATCTTTAGATGATCTGTCGACTCGGTGTACCACGAATCGTCATCGAGTTCCTTTTCGCGTTCGACCTTCACCGCTCGCCTGGTCTCGGACGGAGCGACACCGCCGTAGATCGTGCGGACGTTGACGAAGTTTTCCGGTGATACGGCCACCGCTAAGTCGGCTTCAGTCATTTTCAATTCCCGGCCGACATTCTCCTTACCAGCCGACTGCAGCATCTCGTAAGTGATCTCACCACCCGCCGTGATCGCAGCTTTCACACAAGCTCCCACGATCTTATGAGCGATGCGGAACGACAACCCTTCGTTACGCACGATCGTGTCGGCAAGTTCTGTCACTGCGATGAAATTCTCTCCCGCACGCTTCTTGAGCACGTCGAAGTTGAAAGTCGCGGACTTAAGTGTGTTCGCGAAAAGATTGACGGCTCGATCGGCATCACGCATCGCCGAATAGATCAGCGGCTGCAGATCGTCTTCGACGTCGTTGATATCACCGAACGGCGTATTGTGGATCGACGTAAGCACACCGAGCGTCTGACCAAGAGCCTTCGACCCGATCGCTCGAATATGTTCGAGCGCTACCGGATTTCGCTTCTGCGGCATTATCGACGAGCCCTGAACATAGCCGTCCGGGAGCCGGATCGCGTTGAACTCCATCATCGCCATTAGCAGAAATTCCTGAGCAAACTTGCCGGTATTTACAAGCAAGGCTGCGACGGCACCGAGAGTTTCAGTAAAGTAATCGACCGACGCGATCGAGGCGTAGGAATTTACCGTCGGGGCCGTGAATCCAAGCAGTTCGGCGACGCGGTGACGGTCGATCGGGAATCCAGTCGTCGTTATTGCTCCCGAGCCGAGCGGGCAATAGTTCATGTTCTCGTAAGCACGCTGAAGCCTGCGAATGTCGCGCCCGACATTCTCGCCCATCGCGAGAAGAAAATGAGCCATGGTTGATGGCTGTGCGGGTTGGGTGTGAGTGTATGCGGGGATCAGAGTCTCGTGATTCTTTGCCGCGAGGTCAAGAAATACCTTTCGCAGGTCCATCGCTGACCGCATCAGCTTCAGGCAATCTTGTCGAAGCTGAAGTCGATAGATCGTTACGTCAATGTCGTTGCGGCTGCGAGCCGTATGCAGCTTGCCCGCGACATCCGGATCACCGCACAGCTTCGTGATCTCCTGCTGAAGGAGATAGAACAGATCTTCAAAAGTGCCGTCGTATTCCCGCTGCCTGATCGCGTCGAAATCCAGAGCGACCAAAGCACCGAGTATCTGTTTCAATTCGTCGCTGGTAATGATGCCCTTCTCCGCAAGCATCACCGCATGGGCAAGATCGACCTGATGATAGGCATCGAGAAAATATTCTTTCGCGTCGGCAAAACAATCGGCGAGAACGTTGTCCTTGTAACTCTGGGCGGGAAACTTTTCGGTGGCGGCTTCTTTTGGCATGGTCATATGAAACTAAATACAAAAATGCCCGGAGCGTCGACTCAAACGCTCCGGGGCTGGCGGAAAAATATTAAAGATCGCTCTGAGGCAGGCTCAGCAGATTTGCGAAGAGCCTGAATGCTCCCGGGTTCCCGTTCGGCAACTGCCGGAAGAACGAGTAAGAATTGTAAACCCAGTGCCCCTTGCCAAGCTTTACGTGTACAAGTCCACCGGTTACCGGCGGCTCGCCTTCGTCAGCACACGACAACAGCGCGGTGTACTGCGGATCGAGTCCGGTGAGGCTGTAGAGGTTTCGCTCCTGCACCCAGTTATCCCAATCCGAATTAATGATGCGATTCGGCGTGGTCATCGTGACGTGGGTCGGTGCCAGGATCGTAACCGGAGCATTCTCATCGACGACGCGGACGTTCGAGATCCGCTGCGTGCCGTTGATCACCGATTCCATCTTGACCGGGAACGGTGCCAGGTTTTCACGAACAAATTCCTGCTGCTGATACTGGACGATCATCGTGCCGCCGTTGCGAACGAAGTCGAGCAGACGGCCGTTGTTCGCGACGTAATCGGGCCGCACTTGCGAAGCACGGATGCCGATCACGATCGTGTCGAACCTTGAAAGATCGCCGGTCGTCAGATCTCGTTCGTCGAGCATAGTAACCGGGAGTCCCAGAAG
>DAIOWA010000172.1:0-6106 GCA_036758705.1 Pyrinomonadaceae bacterium
TCCGGCGGTCGAAGTTTCGAGCGGAAACACATCCTTCTGAGCCGCGGCGAATACCGCTTCGGGACGGACGCTGAGGTCCTTGTATCGCAGATCGAGCCCGATGCGGCCCCTTGCCGGCGGGATTCGCGGAAGGTTCAGATCCACATCCGTCAGCTGAGCCCGAACCACATCAAAACTCGCAAAGGCCCCGACGTAATTGTTGATCTTCACATCGGCACTAAACTCGGCTCCGGTGTAGCGGGCCGTGTCCTGCGAGTATCGCCCGACCGGAAGGCCGTCTTCGATATCCACGTCCCCATCGCCGTCCTCATCTTGTGGCGCCAGGAAAACGAAATTCTGGATGCGGTAATAGAAGACGTCGCCCGTGAAACGAAATCGTCCAGCCTGATGCCGCAGCGAGAAATCGAGTCCGTCAGAGGTTTCGTTCTTGAGGTCCTGATTGCCGACCTCAAACGTGATCGTACCGATGTGCGGGCCGTGATTGTAAAGCTCTTCGAGAGCGGGAGCCCGGAACGAGCGGGTGTAGTTCGCGACGAACGTACCGCCCGTCCAGAGGCCGATGTTAACGCCCGCACCACCCGAGAAACCGGTGAACGAACGATCGCGAAGATCGACATTTTCGGGTCGATAACGGGTGTTCTCGATACGTCCGCCGAACTGGAATTTCACGCGGTCAAAATTAACTTCTTCCAAGGCGAACGTCGAGAAGGAGTTGTGCTTCACGCTGCCCTGGATAAGCTGCTCGGCACCATTCACCGCGTAGTCCCGATTGAATCCTTCGACGCCAAAGCGCCCAGACAACTTGCCGTGCTTCGCCTGTTCGAACATCGACCGGTACGAGAACGTCTTGTTGTCGAAGATCGTCCCGACGCTATCGATGCCATCGGCTCGTTCGATCTCCTTGTGACGATAGTTCGTGTAGTCAAAATTGTATTGCAGGCCGCTGAGGAACGAATTCGTCAGATCGCGAAATCCGCCGCCAAACCGCACATTGTGTTTGCGGGCTCGAAGATCTACCTCTTCGTCTACTTGCGGGACTACACCCGCGACAGCCTCTGCAACATCACCGCCCTCAAATAAAGACGCGAACGGAATTCCATAACGCCGCACGTCGAACCCGTATGTTCCGCGAGCGTACGCCTTTTGCCCGAAGTAACCTGCGGTGAACGAAGCGCTGTTCGAGCGTGACGCAGAGTTAGGGATCGTGCCGAGCGGCGAATCGTAATCCCCGGTTCGCTGAGCGCTCAGATTGCCGCGTACGAGAAACTTTTTGTAGCCGTATTCGAGTCCGCCGGATGCTCCGGCCTGCTTATCGGCACTGCCGCCGACCACCGTCGCAAACCCGCGAAAGCCATCGCTCGCCTCGTCGTCATCGTGGCTGATAACGTTTACTACGCCGCCGATGGCGTTGCTGCCGTAGAGCAGTGTGCCGGGACCTTTGACTACCTCGATACGCTCCGCTGAAAGCGGATCAACCGTTTCGCCGTGGTCGCCTGATTGCGATCCGACCGAACCGGTACGAACACCGCCTTCGAGTACCAGCACGCGGTCGCCGTCAAATCCGCGTATCACCGGCCGCGACGATCCCGGTCCGAAGCTTCGCTTTGCAACGCCGGTCTCGCCGTCAAGTGCATCACCAAGCGATGTCGATGCCTTCTCGGTAAGCCGCGTCGAGCCGACCGAGCTAACCGACTGGAACGAGTCGAAAACCGAGATCTCGGTTCCCGATGCGGTTACGGTTACCTGTTCCTTAAGCGATGCTATGCGCAGTGCAAAATCCGCAGCAGTCGCGGAGCTCGCTCCGACATTTACAACGCGCGACTCATCGGCAAAACCTTCCAGGTGAACGAGTACCGTGTATCGCCCCGGAGCAACGCCGGCAAGTTCATAGGTGCCGTCTTCGTTCGACTCAGTTGATTGTTTGGTTTGGACGATCTGGACCGTAACGTTGTGCAACGCAACCCCATCGCCGTATGTAATTTTCCCTTTTATCGATCCGCCGCCCTGGGCAGATGTGCTTACGACGCCGAACAATAGAATTGCAAGGGTCAATAGATATCCTTTCATTATCAAATTCTCCGATCTTTCGAGGCCAGTTGCCGGGCTCGAAATACTTCCTATCGCGCGTTCAAAAACGAAACGCGCCGTTCGCGGCATTTTGCAGCCGCAGATGGTTAACGAAGGATCAGGAAAATTCGGGAGGGTGGAGTAAAGGATCTTTTGGACGGAATATTCCGCGGACGTTTTCCCGCGTTGAAAGAGCAGGTACTAAGTCACGCGAATACCTTGGTACGAAGCGAACTAATTCTGTGTAGGAATTGTAGCTTGGAAGATGATGAGACGGGCTTACGACCGTTCCGCCTTCCTTGTGACGTTGGGCACAGGTCAGCGTTTTGCACGGATCGTCGTCGTGATCCGAGTCTCCCGCGTTGACCGAGATCATTCCCGTCGGATAGCCGGAGTGAGCGAACGCAAGATTGTGGGAACCCCATTCGACAAGCATCACAAACAGAAACGCCATCGCCAGAATGACGTGGAATCTCCGTGAAGCTGCTCGTGAATGGCCTGCAAACATAAAAACCCTATTACGCAGTCTATCAATGCGCGGTTTCAGTTTTCAATAGTGCGGGCACTGCGGGCAGAGACGCGAGTGTAAACGAGCGTGGCGATCGGGCGACTGAACACGAAACACAGCGAGCCCCTCGCCACGCTCCCTAACGGTCGGGTTTCTGCCCGGCGGTCCGATTGCTATAGAATAGAATTTAGATGAAAACCATCTATCTGCTCCGCCACGCGAAATCGAGTTGGGATAATGAATCTCTGTCGGATTTTGAGCGGCCTTTGAACGAACGCGGAATGAACACGGCGCCCTTTATGGGCGAGGTTATAACAGGACGCGGATACGTTCCTTCTTTGATCATCAGCTCGCCTGCAATGCGTGCGAAAACCACGGCTGAACTCGTCATCCAAAGCGGTGACTTCGGTTCGCAGATGACTCTCGACGACCGCATTTACGAAGCGAGTCCAAACACGCTGCGACAGGTCGCGTCGGAACTTGGGGACGATGCGGAGTCGGTTATGCTTGTGGGTCACAATCCGGGGATGGAAGGATTCATCCGATATCTCACCGGCCTGATCGAACCAATGCCCACCGCCGCCCTCGCGGTTATCTCCCTCGCGATCGCTTCCTGGAAAGACATCGATGCCGACAGCGGTACCATCGTCGAGATCATCCGTCCGAAAGACGAAATGAGATCGCGAGCCGCGTGATAGAACCTTTCATTACAAACCTCATTGATTTAACATTTCTGTAACATTCTGTTAACACGCAAGTAAGCTTTACCGCTTAGCCTGATTCTTGCGCGCAAACAGGAAAAATCTATGCTGCAAAACATTCTGATCGTTGAAGACGATGCAGATATCGCCGAAAGTCTGCATTACAACTTCAAACGTGAAGGCTTTCGGGTAAACGTGGCGGAATCGGCGGAGAAGGGTTTGAGGCTCGCGCTCGACGAGAAGCAAACCCCGTCCTTGGTTCTTCTCGATCTGATGCTTCCGGGCATGAGCGGTATGGAACTGTGTCGCCGGCTGCGGCGTGAACAGCTTACCAAGAACACGCCGATCATAATGCTCACCGCCAAAGCGGCCGAGGGTGACAAGATCGCCGGGCTCGACCTCGGCGCAGACGATTACATCGTAAAGCCGTTCTCGGTGAAGGAGGTGATCGCCCGCGTGCGTGCCGTGCTGCGCCGGTCGGAGAAAGAGGCGTCGCCGAAGTATCAGGATGAGAGGATCACGGTCGATTTCGAAGATATGCGGGTTACGTGTGACAGCACGGACGTAAAGCTGACGCGAAAGGAATTCGCACTGCTCGAGCACCTGATCAAGAACATCGGCCGCGTCGCGACGCGTCAGCAGCTGCTCGACAATGTTTGGGGCTATAGCTATTTCGGCGATACGCGAACGCTGGACGTACACATCCGCCGGCTGCGGCAAAAGATGGATGAGTGCGGCGGCAGCATTGAGACGGTCGTCGGCGTCGGTTATCGTTTTATCGGGAGTAAATGAACTTTTCGGAATCGACAGCCTCGAATCGAGCCTCTGCCGCATCACGTCCGGCATCGAATCAGCTTCTGCAAGGCATCATCGACACGGCCCGCGAGGCCGTTTTTGTCGTCGATGACGCGATGCGGATCAAGGCGTCGAATTCGGCAGCGAACATCGCATTCTCACGCGGAAACGGATCGCTCGAAGACCGGCGGCTGAGCGAGATCATCCGCGACATACGGCTGCACGCCGCGTTTCGGACGTGCATCGATCAGAATTCGGCTGCCGACCTGAAGCTGGAGATCGGGGCGATCGAAAAGCGAATTTTCGATATTCATATCGCTCCATTCGAATCGGACGGGCGGCGATATGCGATCGGGTTTTTCTACGATGTCACAAAGGTCGAACGACTCGAAAAAGTTCGGCAGGAATTTCTCTCAAACATCTCGCACGAACTCCGCACGCCGCTGACGTCGATAATGGCGTTCGTTGAAACACTGGAAGACGGAGCGATCGACGACGCCGAGAACAACCGCCGTTTCCTCACCGTCATCCGCCGCAATGCCGAGCGGATGCACGTGCTCATCGCCGACATCCTTGAACTCTCATTGATCGAGTCGGGTAATGTCTCTATAGATAAGGGAGACGTCCGGCTCGCACATCTTATCGACGAGATCTTCGATTCGCTTTCGACCAAGGCTGACCAGCGGGAGATATTGCTTTTGCATCAAGTGGACCCAGATGCTCGTGTCTTTGCGGATCACGGCCGGTTGGAGCAGATGCTTACTAACCTGATCGACAACGCCATCAAATTCAACCGCGCTTCCGGAACGGTTGAGGTGACGTTACGCCAAACGCCGGGCCGTTCGACGATCTCCGTTTTCGATACGGGCGAGGGCATAATGGCCGAGCATCTCAACCGCATCTTCGAGCGTTTTTACCGCCGTGACCGCGGACGGACCCGCGAAGTCGGCGGAACGGGCCTCGGACTCGCCATCGTCAAGCACCTCGCGCGCCTTCACGGCGGTGAGGTCACGGTCGAATCAGACCTTGGCCGCGGCACCGCCTTTCACATCGAACTGCCTGTAGAATAAGGACTTACAGCTTCAACAAAACTCTTTCGCCGGATTAGTCAGTGTGCTATAATAGAATCACGATTGAATTCTCAGAACCCGCAGGGCATTCGCGCTCTTAAAGCGCGGCTGACGCCGGCAACGTATACGGGCCGGTTGGAGGAAAGGGCGAGATGCATCTCAGTATCGGTCAGAAAGTCGCATATCCGAATCAGGGTGTGTGTATGGTCGAAGGTGTTCAGCAAAAGTTTGTTTGCGGTAACTCGATAGACTTCTATTCGCTCAGGGTTCTCAATGACAATTCGATCATCTTTGTACCGACAGCCAACGCCGAAACCGTCGGAATTCGCCCGGTCATTTCATCGCTCCAATGCAAGAAGCTTATCAGTCGCCTCTCTGCCGACTTTGACGAGATCTCGTACGACTGGAAGAGCCGTTCGAAAGAATTTATGCATCAGCTTCAGTCCGGTGATGTGTTTCAGGCGGCTGATGTTCTCAAAAAGTTGACCTACCTAAGCCACGAAAAGAAACTCTCGTTCCGTGAGCAAAATCTCCTCGAGAAGTCGAAGTTCCTGATCATCTCCGAGATCACCAACGCCAACGCAGCCGACGAGGACGCTCTGCGTACGGAGATCGAACTTCTTGTCGCTACGGCGTGCCGCAAACACCTCGGCTCACATCCGAAGACAATGGTCGCGACGGTTCATTAAGACTTATAGCCGCGAAAAGACACAAAAAGAGCAAAAGAGAATGTTTCTTTTTGAGCTTTTCTGCGCCTTTTTGCGGCAATTATCCTAGGCTTTTTTGTAACTTGCTCTAACAACCGTCTTGATGTTTCCGCGGACGTGGAAATCACCTTCGAGTTCGACCTGGAGGGGATCGCACGCGGTGACGAAATCGTCGAGAATCATATTGATCACATGTTCGTGAAAGACCTTTACGTTGCGGAACGAATTGATGTAGAGCTTCAGGCTCTTGAGTTCGAT
>DAIOWA010000173.1:0-6090 GCA_036758705.1 Pyrinomonadaceae bacterium
TGAGGATGTCCCGCGTTTCCGCCGCGCGGTCGCCGTCAATAAAAGCTTCCAGCACACCGTCCTTCACCGCCGCTTCGATCTCCGCTCCGGAGAAGTCCTTGCTCTTATCGACGAGCTTTTCGAGGTCGAACTGTTCGGGGACCAGTTCGCGTTTCTTCAAATGAACCTTGAAGATCTCGGACCGATCCTCCGTGTCAGGGAGATCAACGAAGTGGATGTAAGAGAACCGGCCGATGCGGAACTGCTCCGATTCGAGTTCGCGAACGTCGTTTGCGGTGGCGAACACGAGCACGTCCTTGTTGTCCTGCATCCAGTTGAGCAGGTAGGAGATCGTCCGGGCCGTTTCACCGCCGTCGGTCTTGTTCGACGACTTCATCCCGGAGACCGCTTTCTCGAACTCGCTGATCCCCAGAATTCCTTTGATCGTCCCGGCGATCGACAAGGCCCGCTTTATGGACATCGCTGACGATCCGATAACGCCGCCGCCCTCGCCCATGATCGATCCGAAGTCGAGATCTAGCAGGGCCCGGTTGGTGATCGACGATGCGACCCGCTTGCAAAGGTCTTTTCCGCATCCCGGCAATCCGACAAGCAGTATTCCCTTGCACGGTTCGACATGTCGGGCCTTCGCTCGCGGGCTGAAGGTGTACGCGGCACGCTCGAGAATCGATCGCAAAGATTGATAACCGCCGAGATTGCTCGCGGGCTCTGGATGGACGTAGGTGAGTGAGCCGCTTCCGCGGATCACGTTCTTCTTCTCCTCGAGGATGACGTTGATGGATTCTCGATTGAGGCCGTTGCAGCTGATCACGGCCTTCGCGATCACATTGCTGATCTCCCCGGCGGTAAGCCCGAGGAGAGACTGAAGCAAAGCGTCCTGCGTCTCTTTCTCGAGATCGATGGCCAGCCCGCTCGATCGAAGATTCTCAAGTTGCAACTCGATCGACTCCTCGATCTCGCCCTCTTTCGGGAGTTCGAGGTCGATCTGCGTTATCTCCTTCTCCAGGGTCTTCAGGTCGGGGAAATTGGGGGCGACGAACAACACCGTTGCTTTGGTGGATTTCAGTTTCCAGGCGATCTCCCTAAGTCGGCGAACCAGCAACGGATCCTCCTGACCGTAAGGTGAGATGTAGGGGGCATAATCGCACAGCAAAAAGAGGCCCGTCTTCTGTTCCGAGATGAAACCCAGAACGCCCTCCGGGTCCTCCGTGTCGCCGACCGATACTGGATTCTGAAGGATGCCCTCCTTCGGATCGAACACTTTCTGCAAACCCATTGGCCGGCTCCAGATGTACAGCGGTTTCTCTTTATGCCGCTCCTGAAATACGAGATCGATCAGAGCTTCGCGGACCCGATCCTCCTCGTATGTGTTGATCGCTATCAAGGGGTAGCGGGCCCTTATCCGCACGTCGAGTTCGCGCAGGAATCTATCGACGCTCTTGGCGTCCGGTTCCTTGGTCGTCATGTTCATTTGATTTGTCGATCTCTTCGATCCTGGGTCACACGCCCGACGGCCGAAATCAGAGTTCGAGGGCTGATAGCCGGTCTTCGTCGAGAAGTTTTCTGGACTGGACGGTGGTCGCACGCAGGACATCGCTGAGGGCGTCCCGCATTTCTTCCGGGGAGCGCTGCTTGGCTTCCCGGCCGGCGGCGTCCTGCAATTTGGCGAGCACATCCTCGAGCGAGTCATCACCCGTGAAGTTCATGAGGTTGTACCACTCGCACATCTGGCGGGCCCGTTTCGCGAGACTGCCCGGTACGAACTTCGCATCCGTCAGCCGCACCGACATCTCCTGCGCCGCTTCGCATATCCTCGCGGTGATCTGGGCCAGCCCTTCCTTGATCGGCGAGACCGCCTCCTCCGCCTCGCGGCGGGCCGCATCGATCTTCATATCGCGTATGCGTTCCTTGACCTCTCGCTCGCGTCGCTGGTCCTGCTCAAGGCTGGTCACTTTCAGCCGCTCAATGTCTGCCCTCGCCTCCGCTTCGATCTGCACGGCACGGATCTCCGTTTCCGCCCGCGTTGCCTCGAGCCGCCATTCACGCGTCAGCTTCTGTTCGGCCGCCACTTCCGAACCCAGGATGATCACCTTCGGCCTCATCTCGATCGTCAGACCGTCCCTGATCATCGCAGGAGTTGGCACCATGCCGATCGCCTGTGCCGCGACCGCGTTGACGAACTCGGCCCGGTCGAAAGGCTCGCTCGTCGTCGCCTGGAACCGGTCCGCCGAGTCTTCCGCGAGTTTGTAGAAACTATCTTGCAGGACGGTCAGGATGTCGTCGTAATTCTCAATCGTTTCCGCTTTCGCAGCCGCAAGCGTTTCGTTCGCTTTCAGATATTCGGTCTCGAACTGCTCGAACGCATTCCAAGGGATCCACTTGTACTCGCTTGTCCCCCAGACCGTTTCGCAGATCGTAAACCGGAAACCATATCGGTTGAGCGCGTTATGTGCCTGGGCTGCCCCACGCATCAGCTTGTTTCGATAGACATCGGGGAGCAACCCGGCGCGTGGCGGGCTGACCCGCACGGCCGCATCTTCCGGCAGCTTTACGCCAAGCGCCTTCCACTCCAACTGCCGGACAAGACAGCCGAATCCGCGGCAGTCGATGTTCATGAAGATCCCTTCGCTCTCAAGTCTCGAAAGATCGAACGGCAGCGATTCAACCTCGTCGATGCCGATCCCAAGCCGGACGGCTGCTCTCTCCTTTCGTGCGGAAAGGCGGTCGATAGCATTCCTCGCTATCTCTGACGCTCGTGAATCAGACATTTCGGCGCCGGTTTTTTTCCCCCGCCCGCAGTCCTCAGGGGCGCGTTGGTGATCGGATCGCTCTCCCGATATTTCTTGTGAGCCACGTCCGAATATGTTCCGCAGAACCGACGACGCGAGCGAGTTTGTCGGCGGAATGGACGGATGCCCATTCGCCTGAATTGTTGATTGCTGACGTTCCATGTGCATCTTCCGTCAACCGCTTGTTCTCGATCTGCCGGAGTAGAGCTCGAGGCAGTGTCGCAACGGTGCAGGCTCGAAATCCTCAACCCGTTCGATCTTGAACCCGTAGATATCCACGCCTTCGAGTTCGCTTAAAGTAAAATGGCCCAGTTCGGCCTCAAAGCCCTCCACATAGCCGAAAAAAGTCACATCGTTCCCGTTCGGCTCCCCTTCCGTCACGAACCATTTCCAATCGCTCAATGGAAAGAAGAAGATCGCGTGAACGATCGGATTCTCCGACCTCGCCTGGGCACGCAGTTTTGGTAAAGCTCTACTAAGCTCTTCGGTGAGAAGCCTCGACATAACCTATCGCTTCCATCGAGCCGTTGATTCGATTTGATCCGGAGTGCAGTAGAGTGAACGGCTAGTCCCCGTCTCGAGATCGAAGTAGGTCGCGAAGCGCCGGAGATTTCGTGTTAGGAACATCGCCGCGAGCATCTCGCCGATCTCGACCGCGACCCGCTGATTCACGTTCAGGCTCTGCTCGCCGAGCCGGATGCGATCCGGGCACGAGACTTGGGAGATCGGCCTAGACGCTTTTTCCAAGTCCGTCAGCAGTTCCGGATGAACTATTGACGGAGCGGGCAGGGATCGGCAGATGCTGGAACCGACGAAGAGCTTCGCGGCTTTCATCGGCTTCGCGTTCGAGCCGATAAGTACCTGCCCGGAGAATCTCCCGTTACCGCCGTCGATCCACCAGATGTTCGCCGCGTCGTCCGATCTGTAGCCCTGATGCTTTTCGACGGCGAGGTGCATCTCGCGCCTCGCGAGGTGGTTGTCCACGCAACCGACGATCACCGTGAGGTTGCGGTAGTCTCCCGACGATTGCTTCAGATGCGCCTCGGCGTCGAATCTCTCGTTCGCGTAGCCGCATTCCAGCCCCCACGCGAGCGCGATGCGTGTCGCTAGGGTCTGGGCCTTGAAACTCCCTATCTCCGCCGCGCAGAAATTGCTTCGGGGGATATTTCCGGCCTCGACCACATCCGGATCGACGATGAACAGTTCGGCCGCCTTCCCCGACTCCTTCAGTTCGTACAGCAAACGTGCGATGGCGAGCGCCGCGAACGATCCCGTGCCGCCCGCACCGACCTGTATGATCCGGAGTTTGTTATGTTCCTTGGGCATCACGACGGCCGCGTTCGCGAAGCTGAGATCTATCCCGTTCACGACAACGTCTCCACAAGCGCGTCGATCTCGTTGAGGTCGACGATGCCGTCCGGCATCTCGCCGACCCATGCGGCGGGGATCGGGACGAGATGTTCGTAGACGCCGCAGCGGAACCGTATCTTCGGCATATCGTGGACATCGATGAGGATCGCGAAGATGCGGAACTTTCCGAGTTCGTCCCGGTCGTCCGCCGCGCTGAAGTTCAAAGCTCCGGGTGGGTGCGTGTGCAGTTCGATGCAGCACTCCGCATACTCGGGCAAACTGTCGTCCGCGATCGTCGATGCCCAATTGCTGTCGCGGCCCGAAGCCCGCCACCGCCAAGCGCCGAGAAGTCTATCCCAATAGATAAGGTAGACTTCTTCCCTGAAACAAGACGAAGTATGCGTTTTCTGACTGTGCTGCAAGATCCCGCTCCACAACGACGCGGGTATCTTCGACCTTGTGGTCCACGAGATTCCCACTTTTTGGTTCGTGAGTCCAAGGATCCTCCGGATGCAGACCGGTAACGACACGGCGAACTCCCGGCGTTTAGCCCGAACGAACAAACCGTTTCCGGCCAGAAGGTACTCGTACAACGCGGCTTCGATCGGGCCGTTTTCAGACGCAGCGATGCGATGCCCCACAAGTTTTGGTGGAACGAAGAGGTTCGATGACATAAAAAATCGGTGCTATAACCGACTGTCGTATCGGGCACGTTCGACTACGCCTTCCCACGCGTCCTCGACGGTGCTCGACGACATGATCAATTGCGGCGTTGGGAACTTCTTCACTTTGTCAGCGGCCAGCCTCGCGAACAAGTCACGAACGTCGTCCTCCGTTTGGCACCGCCCCGCGGAATGGTCGCCGTTGAACGGCGCGTCGAAAATGAGCTTCCAGACCGCGGTCAGCGCGGACGGGTGGGTCTCCGGCACCTCGTTTTTTCCGAAGCAGATCTTCCCTGAGCCGATGTTCGGCAACGGAGCGACGGCGAGTCGTGTGCTCCGGGTCACCTTTGAAGTTCCAGCTGCCCAAAGATAGTAGTCTTTCCCCTTCCCGAGGAGGATCAAGGTCGGGAGCGGCAGGGTCAGCGCCTTGACACGGTCGTTCGGAAACGCCACCGTGATCGTTCGCGAGCCTGCTGGAAGAAACGAGAGAATCGCGTTTCCGTCCGTCGCTTCGCGATACCTTAATATTCGCCGATCTATCCATCCCGTATCGGTCTGAAGATCGCGAAACGCCCTCGTCACCTGCACGCTGGACAACGCCTTCAGCCCGTGTCCGGTCTCACGGAATGCCTCGAATAAGTACTGGCCGGGGAGGAAGTAGAGAGCGGCTTCCGCATCCGGCGGGACTTTGTGATTTCGCATGACGGATTTCGGTCAACTTACCTGGACGGACCCGTTCGCGGGTTGGCCGACGGAGCGGCGGTACGAAGGTTGCTGGTTCTTCGTCGGGGGCTGGACATGGCCGTTGCCGCTCTTGAGCGATGCAGCGTTCCCGTCGTCATCGTCGTCGGCGACTATCCCGACGATGGCCGCCAAGCCGTAACGCCTGCCGTACGTGATCGCCGAACCGACCCCCTGCGGATCGTTCTTTGCGAGCGGCATGCAAAGCTCGCTCTGGATCCATTGGCCCGATTCATGCGCGAGGATGGTCTCGACGATGACCGTGTTGTTCGCCCCGATGCTATTTCCCTGGATCACGCTGAGCCCGTGTTTCGCCAGGAGTTCGCGGCAACTCCCCCACACTGAGGTGAGATCGGCGTACGTCGAGTTGAAGAACGGGTTGGTGGAGTCGCGCTTCGCGGGTGCGAGACTCGCCTGCACCAGAGCCAGGGATTTCGCAAGATTGGCGATGCTTTCGCTCTTGTTCATAGATGGTTCTCCGACGCGCAGGGCAAGGGCAACACCGAAGGCGGACGCGTGCCCGTGTTCCAGAAGTCAATCAATGCCCG
>DAIOWA010000174.1:0-6089 GCA_036758705.1 Pyrinomonadaceae bacterium
TGCGTCGACTTTCTTTTCCTTCCTAGCCTGTTCGACCGCGATCTTGAGCGAGTTTCGCGAGAGGTCGAATGCGATCGTTTTTTTCGGTCGAAATCCGGCTTGATGAAGCGCGAGCGTTACGATCCCCGTACCACTGCCCGCGTCGAGCACCATCGTCTCTGGCGTGACGTCAAGGTGCAGGGATTTTAGAAACTTGGCGACGGAATCTTTGTAGCCGTTCAGTTTGAGCGCGAGGTTATGAACGTCGGCGATGCGATCGTAGAAATTCTTTGTTTTGCGGGCGGTCGTTATCATCAGATCCCGGGCAGAAACGCGAGTGTAAACGAGCGTGGCGACAGACTACTTTGAGTTGATCAAGCTTCCGCCCGCCTGATCGCCACGCTCCCTAACGGGCCGCGTTTCCGCCTGGCTCGGCTAATAGTTTCAGGATCATTTCACGCATCTCGACGAGCCGGCTGGAACTTGTGCCGGCCTCAATGTATCGGACCACGCCCTTGCGGTCGATCAGCACGGCGGTTGGCAACGCCGTGGCGCCGTACAGGATCTGCGTGCTCTGGTCTTTTCCGACGACGAAATCATACGGCAACTTGTACTTGGTTTTGAAGCGCTGAAGGAAGGCGAGTTCTTCGGGTTCGGTTACGGGACGGCCTTCGCCCTGGCCGTAGTATCGGGTAAAGCCGATGATCTCGAAGCCCTGATCTCGAAGGTCGGTGTGCCATTCGATGAGCGACGGGAATGCTTCAAAGCACGGAGCGCACCAGGTCGCCCAGAAGTCGATGAGCACGACCTTGCCTTTCAGATCGGCGACCTTGACCGGCGTTCCGGGAAACCATTTGTCGACTGTTTGAAATTCTGGAGCGGGCTCGCCGAGGAGTTTGTAATGCTTCTCGCGATTCCGGAGTCGCTTGGTCGCGTCGGCACGTTGGCCTTCGAGCGGCAGTTCTTTCGTGATCGCCATCAGCATGGTGACGTATGTCTCCAAAGCTAGCGGCTTGCGGCCGGTCTCGATGCGATATGTGATCAGCTTGTCCGCGCCGTAAAAATAAAAGATCGAGTTGCCGAGCGACGCGGCGGTTAGTCTTAAATTTTCGAGAGCTTTTTCGGCGCCTTCGATGTTGTTGCTCAGGCGGTGAGCGTCGAAGGCGAGCATCGCGTTGTCATACACAATGTCGAGCCCGACGGATCGAAGAGTCGGGTCCGCAGCGAGTGTTCGCGACACCGCGTAGGCTTCGTCCGCAAATGGAGCGGCCTTTGCCGGCTGCTTATCCGCGAGGAACGCCTTCGCGAGTTCCGAGTTCATGCGAAGCGATTCGGATGGTTTTTTCGGTTCGTTTTTCTGATACTCGGCAAGCGTTGCGACAGCGTTGTCGAACTTCTTTTGTTTCGCATCGACAACGACCTGAAGCGACCGAGCCGTTTGAGTTCGTTCCGGCGTGCGCTCAGTTTGGCCGAGATATTTTGCGAGCGTTTCAGATGTTGCGTCGAGATTTTCGGCGATCCAGTGAAGCAGGGCGAGATAGTAGAGATCGTCGGGAGTCAGGTCTTTGCGAGCCTCAGCGGTCGCGGCGAGTTTGGCGGCGAGCTGTTTTTGTTCTTTTTCGGTCTGCTCGCGAAGAAACTTGCTGACGCCGATCTTCTTTTTCTCGAATTCCTCGTACTTTATCCGGCGATAGCTGTTGGCTTCATCGAAGAGTTCCTTCACCGGCCGCTCGTCCGTCGCGACGGATTTGATCGCGCGGCCAGATTGGGCTGCTACGGATGCGGCTAGAAGTAAGGTGATGAGTAAAACGTAAAGCTTCATTTATGAATGTTCGGAGTTCCACCTTTAGCTGGCCCCCGTTAATACAGGTCTTGGTTGGCTAATGGAGGCCAGCTAAAGGTGGAACTCCGAACCTTGGTATTCCAAACATCTCGTCGGCGATCATCTTCGCGGTGATCGGGGCAAGGAGGATGCCGTTGCGATAGTGTCCGGTTGCGACGAACGTATTTTCGAGTTCCGGCACGCGGCCGATAGCCGGAAACTCGCCTGCTATGAACGGGCGCAGGCCCGCCCACGATTCTGCAATATCAAGTTTCGCGAGCGACGGAGATATCTCAGCTCCCGCGGCTTTCAACGTCGCGATCGCCTGCGGCGTTACTTCCTTTGCATACCCAACGTCCTCTACCGTCGCACCGATGAGAATGCGGCCGTCGATGCGCGGGACGACGTATCCCCGTGACGAATAGATCACGTGTCTTAAGATGCGAGAATCGGTTGCGGCGAGGCTGATCATTTGTCCGCGGATAGGTCTTACTTCGGGTTTAGGAACCAGATCGTTTGACCAGGCCCCGGCGGTGATGATGACGGCCTGATCTGCCGGCAGGCTTGTTATCGACCTGTTTTCGATCAATTCGATGCCGTTCATCTCGCAATATCGTCGGAGTGCGGCCACGAGTTTGCGGTTTTCGACCTGCCAGTCATTGGGATAAATATAGCCGCTGTAAACGTTCTCAGATATGCCGGGTTCGAGTTTTCGGACCGCGTCCGCCGTTAGTTGTTCTACAACGATTCCGGCGGTTCGCTGCCATTCGTACTTTGCGGCGTGCTCGGCGGCTTCTTCGTCGTTGAAGGCAAGGACAAGCGTTCCGGTTCGGTCGAGTTCGATGTCGATGCCGGTTTCTGCGAGGAGTTCGGCGGCAAAGTCGGGATAGAGGGCGTTTGATGCGGTGCAGAGCCGGAAGAGTTCGTCGTCGGCGTGGCACTCGGCGTTCGGTGCAAGCATACCCGCCGCAGCCCAGGACGCCTCAGATCCAATGCGGCCTTTGTCGACGACCGTGATCGATCCCGCACCGCGTTTGTGCAGTTCGCGGGCGATACTCAAACCGATAACGCCCCCGCCGATGATAAGAAAATCCGAACTCATTAAACCTAGGTCTTTATCGCCGTTATGTTTACGTTTATTATAGGTTACAAGGTATGAAACACACTATTACATTGATCCCGGGCGACGGGATCGGGCCGGAGATAATTGCGGCGACGGTTAGGGTTATCGAGGCGACGGGAGTCGATATCGAATGGCAGACGCACATTTTGGGTGCGCAGGCTCAGGAGAAATACGGTACGACCCTGCCGGAATCTACGATCGATTCGATCAAGCAGAACAAGGTCGCGTTGAAGGGGCCGCAGATGACGCCGATCGGGAAAGGGTTTACGTCTGTGAACGTTGGGCTGCGAAAGTCGCTCGACCTTTATGCGAACGTGCGCCCGATCAAGGCGTTGCCGAATATACCGTGTCGATATCCTGAACTTGATCTCGTGGTGGTACGCGAAAATACGGAAGATCTCTACGCAGGCCTTGAACACGTCGTGGTGCCCGGCGTGGTTGAGAGCATCAAGATCATCACCGAAAAGGCTTCGACGCGGATCGCTCAGTATGCGTTTGAATACGCTGTCGCGAACGGCCGCAAGAAAGTAACGGCTGTCCATAAGGCGAACATTATGAAGCTCTCGGACGGGTTATTCCTAGAATGCTTCTACAACGTCGCGAAGAATTTCCCCGATATCGAAGCCGACGACAAGATCATCGACAACTGCTGTATGCAGCTCGTGATGCGGCCTGAGCAGTTCGACATTCTCGTGCTTGAGAATCTCTACGGCGATATTGTTTCTGATCTGTGCGCGGGTTTGATCGGCGGGCTCGGGCTTGCTCCGGGTGCAAATATCGGCGAGCAGGGAGCGGTGTTCGAGGCGGTTCACGGATCGGCTCCGGATATTGCCGGACAGGGCATCGCAAATCCGACAGCGATCCTGATGTCCGGGCTTTTGATGCTTCGGCATCTCGGCGAACACGATGCGGCCGATCGAGCAGAGAAAGCCATGCTCGCTGTATTCGCGGAGGGCAAGGTGTTGACGAAGGATCTTGGCGGTAACGCGAAGACCGATGAATTCGCCAACGCGATCATCGACAAGCTGAAGGCGGGCGAGGCGGCAAAGGCCTAGAGCGCAAGATTCGTTACCTCCGAACGTTCTTGAGTTGGCATCGAAGTGATGCCGCTCAAGGAGGGCAGTATGAAAAAGGTAATCATCGGGCTTTTATTTGCAGTGCTTGCGGCCGGTGCGATGCCCGCGTTCGCCAAGCTCTCGGATAGTGTTGAAGTACAAATCAACAAAGAGGTTACGGTTGCAGGTGGGTTGAAGATCGCTTTTATTGAGCTCGTTGAAGATTCGCGATGCCCGACCGATGTGAACTGCATCTGGGCTGGGAATGCGAAGATCAAGGTCCGGGTAACAAAGAACGGTCGATCTAAGGTGCTCGAACTGGATACGTTAACCCGCGGAATGACCCCGAGCTACGGCAATTACCAGGTGAAGCTTAAAGAGCTTACCCCCAAGCCGCGATCGAATATCCGGATCAATCGTAACGGATATGTGGCGACGATCGAGGTTACGAAGATCTAATAGTCTGAAGAAAGTGCAGAGGCCCGCACTTTAGTAAGAGCGTAACGGTCGAGTTGAAGGTTACGCCCTTACCAACGTGCGGGCCTCTGCATCAAGTCTAGTTAAACGGGGCGCGTCAGAAACATCGTTATCAGCATCAGGATAAAGTACGGAACAAGGACCGCGGCACCGGGATAGTCTTTCGCGATCCGCTGGCCGAAGAATAGTGCGGATAGAGCTGCGGCACCCAAGATGGACGACACGAAGATGAATATCGTGTTGCCTGTGAGCACCGCCTTTACAAATCCGCCGGCCGCGACGATGCCGGTTGCGAGTTCCAGCACCGTGATAGTCGCGAGCATCATCGGCACCATTCCTGCTACGAACGTCTTGGAAAAATGGCCGGTCAGCCATTCAAGATTCCCTTTCCAATCGAACACCTTATCGAGCCCCGATTGAATGAAGAGGATCGCCGTGAATAGAGCGGCGAAAAGGGCGGGGAGATTTTTTAGCACTAGGTCAAAGTTCATCGACGTTACGCCGCAAGCGGCGTTGCAGGCGGGACGCCTGCGTTCCAGTCTACTTACGTGCGGGCTTCTGCATCAAAGCTTCGATCTCGTCGGCGTTTTTCGGGACCTTTGAGGTCAGATTGTGATTGCCGCTTTCGGTGACAAGGACGTCGTCTTCGATACGGATACCGATGCCGCGATATTTCGCCGGAGCCGATTTATCGTCGGGCGGAACGTAGATACCGGGCTCGACGGTGAGTACCATTCCGGGTGCGAACGGACGTGAGTTTTTGGCGGTCTGATCGGTGAAGTAGCGGCCTGCATCGTGCACGTCCAAGCCGAGGTAATGTCCGACGCCGTGCATATAGTATTTCATATACGCTTTCTTCTTGATCAGGTCCTTCGTCTTGCCCTTAAGCAATCCGAGCTTGACCATACCTTCGGTGAGAAGTTCGATCGAATACTCCTGACGGCCCTTCACGGTGTTGCCGGTCTTGGTGTACTCGATGCACTTCTCCTGCACGTCGAGCACGACGTCGTAGACCTCGCGTTGCGCCGGAGTGTACTTGCCGTTTACCGGGAATGTGCGAGTGATGTCCGAAGCGTAACCTTTATACTCGGCACCGGCGTCGATCAGGATCAGGTCGCCGTCCTTGAGGGGCATATTGTTTTCGACATAGTGCAGGATGGTCGCGTTCGCGCCGCCGCCGATGATCGAGTTATAGGCGACCCCGCTCGCGCCTTTGTCCTTCATATAGGCTTCCATCAGTGCCTCGACCTGGCCCTCGTTCATTCCCGGCTTTACCTTCTTCATCGCAAGGATGTGAGCATCGGCCCCGATCGTTCCCGCGATCTGCATATATTCGGCCTCTTCGGCGGTTTTGTGCAGCCGCATCTCGCCGGTGATGATCGTCGGATCCATTATCGTGTGCGGCGGATACGCGGTCTTCAGGCGCCGAACGCGCTGGCCCGACAGATACCGGAGGATCTCCTGATCCAGAGCCTTGTCGACCGAGAAGCGATAGTAGAGTTTGTCGTGCCCGTCGAGCAGTTTCGGCAGGTCGGCGGCGAACTTGTCGATCGAGAACGATTTATTCGCCTTGTAATTCTTGACCGCACCCTCGACGCCTTCGCGGCGGCCGAACCATGTTTCCATCTCAAGG
>DAIOWA010000175.1:0-6086 GCA_036758705.1 Pyrinomonadaceae bacterium
TTCCCGAGCGAGGACTATTTGATCGAGAATGCCGATAAGATCCGTGATATTCCGACCTTCATCGTACAGGGCCGTTACGACGTGGTTTGCCCGATGACGTCCGCCTGGGATCTGCATCGTGCCCTGCCGGAAGCGGAGTTTGTCGTCGTCCCGGACTCCGGCCATTCTGTGTCGGAAAAGGGTATTACGGCCGCATTGGTCGAGGCGATGGACAATTTTCGCGATAAGGAAAAGGCTGCCGCAGGTTAAGTATTGCTGAACGAAACGTCGGGTTTCGCTGTATAATTAACGGCGTAAGAGATAGAATTCGGATTTATAACCAATATGCCTTTAGGAACTACAGAGATCATTCTGATCGTCGCCGTGCTTTTCCTGCTCTTTGGAGCGTCACGTTTGCCGCAGCTTGCAAAATCGCTGGGTCAATCGCGCAAAGCCTTCAAAGAAGGAATGCGTGATGCCGAGGAAGAAGAACGGGCTGAAAAGCAGATCAGCTCGCCGGCCGCTCCGCAGATCACGGAAATGAGCGACGAAGCGCTTGCCGAAGAAATGCGGCGTCGGGCGGAAGCTCGAAGCTAAGGATCGATCAGATTCTTAAGCTGAATTTCGTCCGGCGTTGATGATGCCGAACGAGCAGCGGATCACCAGTTTTTCGAATAGCTCCCGTTTTGCCGCGTCGGTTTCCTGCCGCAGTTTTGTCAATGCAAATTGCTGGATCGTCACAAGCGGAAGCACGATCTTTTCCCGCGTCCGCACAGATCTCTGCTCGAGCGGAGAATCCGACATCAGATCCGTCGCTCCTGTTATCCGCGAAACATATTTCAGCGTCCGGTCAAACTCGTCTCGGATCTTCCGCCACACCCGACCATAGTTCGGGTCGTGTTCGAGAAACGCGGTCAATCTATCAACACGTCATTTCTATTGAGTTACCACACGCTAAAAGAAATTGTGTTGACAAATCTCTAAACGGCGTATTAGTCTCTATTTGCGGCCCCGTCGCGGGGCATAGAAATGCTGACCCGAAACGACATCTTGACCATCAATTCCAACGGACGCGACATCGCGATCGTGGATATTCGCGCCAGCATTAACGTTAGCATTAGCATTATCGTCATTATTCCGACGAGCGGATAGCGGCTTTTGTAAAAACCGACCGAAAGGTTGCCAGCCACTATCCGAGATACGGGATAGTGGCTTTTTTGTTTTTGGGAAAAGGTTGACTTGTATAAATTGTTGTCATAATCTTGAGAAGATCAAAACGTTTGTTAATAGCAATTTTGGACGGAGAAATGGAAGTAGCCACTCAAACAAGTACAAAAGCGGTTCCCGCTGCGGCGGTTCCGCTTCCCGAACTCGGATCGATCCGTGGTGCCGAGGTCCTGATCAAAGGGCTCATCGCGAACGGCGTCGACACGATCTTCGGCCTGCCCGGTGGAGCCGTACTGCACATCTACGACGAGCTTTGGCGGTATCGCGATGACGTGACCCACTATCTGGTCCGCCACGAACAGGGTGCGGTTCACGCGGCTGAAGGTTATGCGCGAGCCACCGGAAAGGTCGGAGTCGCCTTGGTGACATCCGGCCCGGGAGCAACGAACGCTGTTACCGGTATCGCGACCGCGTATATGGATTCGATCCCGCTGGTGGTGATCACCGGTCAGGTTGCCACAAGCTTGATAGGCACGGATGGTTTCCAGGAGGTAGACACCTTCGGTATAACGCTGCCCGTTGTAAAGCACAGCTATCTGGTACGCAACGTTCACGAGCTGGAAGACATCGTGAACGAGGCTTTCTATCTGGCCCGGGAAGGCAAGCCGGGCCCGGTCGTGATCGACATTCCTAAGGATGTGACCGCGCAGTTGACGGAGTATCGCGGCGACCAGAATGCGGCATTGGTGTTTGAAGCCGTCAAGCCGAAACCGTCGCTCGAGTCAGTCGAGGCTGCGGTTGAGAAGATCCTGTCGGCACGGCAGCCGGTATTTTACGTCGGCGGCGGAGTCGTTTCGGCCGGTGCAGCGGACGAACTCGCTCGGGTCGTGGATATGCTTCGCGTTCCGGTCACGCCGACGCTGATGGGACTCGGCGGATTTCCGTCGGCCGATCCGCATTGCCTGGGCATGCTCGGTATGCACGGCACTTACGCGGCGAATCTCGCAGTAGCTGAAAGCGATCTCCTCATAGCGGTCGGCGTCCGATTCGACGATCGCGTGACCGGCAAGCTAAACACATTCGCACCCAACGCCGAGGTCATCCACATCGACATCGACGCGTCGAACATCGGCAAACTTCGTAAACCGCAGATCCCGGTAGTTGCCGATGCGAAGGAGGCACTTGCCGCACTTGCAGATCGGTTTGCACAGGAATCGCTCCAAAAAGATCGCCTCGCCGATTGGTGGGAGCAGATCCGCGAATGGCAGTCGGCGGTCCCGCTGTCGTGTGAGTATTCGGAAACCGAGATCAAGCCCCAGCAGCTTATCGAAACGCTTCACAAGGTGACAAACGGCGATGCCGTCGTCGTAACGGACGTCGGCCAGCATCAGATGTGGGCCGCACAGTTTTATCCGCTGAAACGCAATCGACAGTTTTTGACAAGCGGCGGACTTGGAACGATGGGTTTCGGACTTCCGGCCGCAATGGGAGCGCAACTCGCTTGTCCGGACGACGTTGTTGTCGCGGTGGTCGGCGATGGCGGTTTTCAGATGACGAATCAGGAGATCATCACGGCCGTTCAGTACAAGATCCCGCTCAAGGTCGTGATCATGAACAACGGCTATCTAGGTATGGTGCGGCAGTGGCAGGAGATGTTCTACGACCGTGCGTACAGCGAGGTTGATCTGTCAGTATCGCCCGACTTTGTGAAACTTGCGGAGGCCTACGGGGCGAAAGGATTGCGGGCGACGAAGCCGGAAGAACTCGAAGCCGTGCTTCGCGAAGGTCTGGAATACGACGGCGTCGCGATCATGGACATCGTCGTCTCGAAGGAAGAGAACGTTTTCCCGATCGTGCCGGCCGGCGGTGAATCGAGGAATATGATCTTGAAATAATTTAACGCCTAAAGGCGTCACTCTTACTTTTTAATGCGTCACACGATCTCAATAATTGTCGCGAACGAAGCCGGCGAACTCTCGCGGATAGTCGGGCTGTTCTCTGCACGCGGGTATAACATCGAAACCATCTCGGTCGGCAAAACGCTCGATCCGCGATGGTCGAAGGCAACAGTCGTAACCAACGGCGATGACACCACGATCGAACAGATCGTAAAACAATGCTCCCGGCTTGCACGCGTTAAAGAGGTGAAAGCGGTTACGACTCTTCCGCACATCGAACGCGAGATGGCATTGATCGACGTGTCTGTCACCCGGGGCGACGACCGTCAGGAAGTGATGAGCCTCGTGAACATCTTCCGGGCAAAGGTCGTCGACATCTCGCACGACAAGATGATCCTGGAAATGTCGGGTACGCAGGAAAAGGTCGATACATTTATCGATATGCTGAAGCCGCTTGCGGTAAACGAAGTCACCCGTAGTGGAACGGTGGCGATAACGCGACTGTCGGCACTCGAAAAGGACACACAGGTCGCCGAGCGGGCGAATTTCGCCTCGTTCGCATAGGGCGACAACGGTTTAGCCGACGGTTTCCGACCGTCGAAGGTGCGGTCAAATACCGCACGCTTAACGTGGAATTGGAGAAGAAGGAAACCAAATGAAAGTTTTTTACGAGAAGGATGCGGACGCGGAACTGCTTAAGAGCAAGCGCATCGCGGTGATCGGATACGGTTCCCAGGGGCACGCTCATGCGAACAACCTGAAGGATTCGGGATACGACGTGATCGTCGGGCTGCCGGAGGACAGCAAGTCGTGGAAGAAGGCTGAGGAAGCCGGACTCGAGGTTACCTTCACACGTGAAGCTGCGGAGAAGGCGGACGTGGTAATGATGGTCGTTCCGGACGAAAAGGCCCCGACGATCTATCGCAACGAGATCGAACCGGCATTGACCGACGGGAAGTATCTCGCATTCGCACACGGATTCGGCATTCACTTCAAGAAGATCGAGCCGCCCGCGGGCGTCAACGTTTTCATGGTCGCACCGAAAGGCCCGGGCCATCTAGTTCGCAGCGAATACGCTCGCGGACGCGGAGTCCCGTGTTTGATGGCGGTTCATCAGGACGTGAGCGGCGACGCTGGGAAAGTAGGCCTGGCTTACGCGTCGGCGATCGGCGGCGGACGTGCCGGGATCATCGAAACGACGTTCAAGGAAGAGACCGAGACGGACCTCTTCGGCGAGCAGGCAGTGCTCTGCGGCGGGCTTACCTCGCTGATTCAGGCCGGATTCGAGACTCTCACCGAGGCAGGTTACTCGCCCGAGATGGCGTATTTCGAATGTCTGCACGAGATGAAGCTCATCGTCGATCTGATGTACGAGGGCGGCATCGAGAATATGCGTTACTCGATCTCGAACACGGCTGAGTACGGCGATCTTACCCGCGGCAGCCGCGTTGTAACCGACGCGACGAAGGCTGAGATGAAGAAGATCCTCGGCGAGATCCAGTCGGGCCAGTTTGCCGACGAATGGATGAGCGAGTGCGATTCGGGTAAGGAGAATTTTACGCGTCTTGAAGACGCAGGAAAGGCTCATCCGATCGAAGAAGTTGGTGCACGCCTTCGTGCGATGATGCCCTGGCTTGCGCAGGACAGACTTGTTAATACTGCGAAAAACTGACTGGAGCGGCGGGCGTCTCGCCCGCCCATGACGAGAGGTGCGGACAAGGATGTCCGCGTTCCAATATGAAAGTCTACGATCTGAACACATTGGATGGCGACGTTTTGAACGAGTCATATCACCGCCAGGCGGTGTACGGCGAATCGGTCAGCGTCGCCCGGCTGGAAGTGAATAAGGGCGAGGTAACCCAAGCCCATTCACACGACACCGAAGAGGTCATCTACCTTCTAAAAGGCAGATGGCTTTTTCATTTGCCGGATGGCGACGTCACGCTCACCGACAATCAGATGCTCTGCATTCCCGCCGGCGAAATTCACTCCTCTGAAGTTCTCGAAGACAGCATTGCCGTAGATATTTGCTCCAACATTAGACCCGACTGGCGATCCGGACAGGATCGAATTCTCCATACAAATCCCGAACAGTTTCTCTGGGCAGTTTAAGCCGGAGATAGATGTTTGGAACGAGACGCGGGCGTCGCACATGCGGCGTCCTCGGATTTCCTTTTTTTAACGAAAGAGTTTTATGTCATTCGGAAACGCAGCTTGGATATGGAAAAACGGCAGCCTCGTGCCGTGGGCCGAGGCGACCTTTCACGTGTCGGCACACGGACTGCATTACGGCAGCGGTGTGTTTGAAGGCATCCGCTGTTACGAAACAGAAAGCGGTCCGGCTGTCTTCCGGCTTTGCGAGCATCTGGAGCGGTTCTACGCATCGGCGGAAGTTTACGGCTTCAAGATCCCTTATACGCTCGACGAACTCACCACAGCGGTCACCGATCTCATCACCGCGAATTCACTCTCAAGCTGTTACATCCGCCCGATCTGTTTTATGGGCAGCGGTACGCTAGGTGTGCATCCCGGAAAGTGTCCGGTAGAGGTCGCGATCATGGCGTGGCCGTGGGGAGCTTATCTCGGCAGCGAGGGATTGGAGAAAGGAATCCGCGTCACCGTCTCGCCGTGGCGAAAGTTTCATTCGTCGATGATGCCGACGACGGCAAAAGCGTGCGGACAATATCTCAACTCGATCCTCGCCGTCCAGGACGCGTTCGCCCGCGGATACGACGAAGCTCTGCTGCTCGATAAAGACGGCAGCCTCGCCGAAGGTTCGGGCGAGAATCTTTTCATAATCAAAGACGGCGTCATTTATACGAACAAGGCCGACGATTCGATCCTGATGGGAATCACGCGCGACGCGGCGATCGAGATCGCACGCGGCGAAGGGTACACGGTCGAATCGAGATCACTCGAACTCTCCGATCTTACCAACGCCGATGAAGCATTCTTCACCGGCACGGCAGCCGAGATCACGCCGATCCGGGAACTCGACGGACAAGCGATCGGCGGCGGTTCGCGAGGGCCGGTAACGGCGGC
>DAIOWA010000176.1:0-6059 GCA_036758705.1 Pyrinomonadaceae bacterium
TCTGCAAGAGGTTGTCGGACTCGTTCGCTGCGGTCGTGACCTTTTCTCCCTCTCGACGGCTAAGCACGACACTGACAAAATCCCGCCGCCGCGGCTGTTCGACTCGAAGCGGGATACCATTTACGGATTTCGAGCGTGACCATTCCGCTTCAAGCGTTGCATAACGGTTGCCCGCGCTCAGGTCTTTTCTAGCCTGATTGTCAGCGTCCGCCTTGCCAGGATCGTTCATTCCTTCAAGCGCTTTCGCTAGAAGATAATGAGCTTCGCCATCAGTGGGACGTTTGGCAATGACATTTCGCAGGATAGGCGCGGAGTCGGTCAGTTCGCCGCTGACGAATGTTGCAACACCGAGGTTGAATAATATCGACGCGTCTTCCGGTGCGGACTCCGGTGCCTTCGCCAAAAGCTCTCGTCCCTCTTTCAGCAACGCCGCCGACCGTGCATCGTTCTTCTTTTCTGCACGCGAGGCCTCAACGGCGATCGCTCCGAGAGTGTTGTAGACGCTCGTAAGCTGCAGATCTTCGGCGATTGGTCGCAGCACCGCGAGCGCCTGTTCATAATTCTTCTGCCGCCACTGAATCAGACCAATGTAGAAGGACGCCTCGGCGTAGCTCTCGTCATTACAGAACGCGATCTTGTTGTCCGATTTTGCTCGCTCACGGCAGGCCCGGTTGGTGTTGATCACCCGTTCGAACGAATCTACCGCGTCGTTGAACTTCTGTTGGGCCAGGTAAAGATGTCCAAGTTCGAGAGCGGCTTCGACAAATGTCGAATCCGGCGTCGTTTCGTTGAAGATGCGGATCGCGTTGCGGAAGAATATTTCGCGCTGTTCAGGCGCGTTGGTCAGAAGGCCTTTGATGTATGCTTCGAATGCACGACTCGGAACTTTGGTGGCCGATTCGATGAGCTGATTCTGCGAGAATGGTAACGCCTTGTCGCGCTGATACAAGATCTGATACGCGATCTGGCCCTGCATCGTCTGCAGGTTGCCGAGTGCGTCGTTGAGAATGATGTCCCGCTGGATCAACCGCCCGTCAATCTCTTCGCTCAGGAATCGCCCTTCGTTCACACGGATGATCTTTGATGTCACGTTAATGGTTGCCGCCAGCTCTCCCTGCGACGGGACGATTGTGTACGAACCGGTAATGAGCAAAGTCGCCCCGCTCTCGCGTGAAAGTTTGAGTGAAGTAGCGATGCTCGGAAGGCTTGTCAGCGGGATGCGAAGCCGCTGCTGTACGGCCTTACGTTCTCCGTTGGAAACGACATTTAGGCCGGGGACGTGGAGCAGTTCGGACAGGGAAAGCGCAAAGCTTTCGCCAACCCAGTTGAACTCAGGCTTGTCCGATGTATTCTCAAAGGGCAATACGAGCACCCGATCGGTAAATTTCGCTTGAGCCGAAGCCGCCGATACGCCGATCAGCATCAATATCGAAAAAATAAAGGCTTTCTTTATCATCGTACAAAAACAAAAATTCGCCCGTGTTAGGCAGGCGAATGTTTGACCCGAAGGTATGATGCCGAATTCTCGACTTGAGATGGTATCCGGTACGGGATTTGAACCCGTGTTGCCGCCGTGAAAGGGCGGTGTCCTAACCCCTAGACGAACCGGACATATGGTTAGGGAGTCGCCTCGCCAAACCGATCGCAAAACCGTCCGTTAAGCGAACGATTAGAATAGCGTTGTGGTGTTCTCGTTGTCAAACCGCAATCCAAGCTGTTAGGCTGCCGCGGGGCTAGATTCTGGACGGTGGCCGAGACTGTGTTCGATCACCTTCCGTGTCGCCGTTTCTAGTTCATCATCAGCCAGCCATTTCTCGGCGAAGTCACGAGCCGCTTTCGACAGGCTCGCGTATTCCGCTTCATCCATACGAACACAGTGCTCCAACACCTCGACCCATTTACCCATGTCTTTGAGCGGAATATCCCATCCGATCCGTTTGTATTCAAGACCGGTCCATGGCGTTCGATCGCTGATCACGAGCGGACATCCGGCGGCAAGGGCCTCGACAAAAACGTGGCCGAAATTCTCGGTTCGAGACGGCAATACGAAAAACTCATATTCGAAGAGCGTTTGAGCAACCTTAGAATGTTCGATACCGCCTTTGAACGTTACCGATACCGATCCGGGCAATTCATCAACTAGATTGCGGCACGTCTCCATATAATCCTCATCTGCGTCGACAGGACCGAAAATATCAAGCTTCACGTGGCCTGAAACATTGCTCAACGCATCGAGGAGAAAATCGAGGTTCTTCACGGGGTGAATACGCGAGAGATAAACCAATCTGGCCGTACCTGCAACCTTCTTTGGCTTATCGTCGTGACGAAAATCGGGAAGGATCGTTTTCGGCGAGAGATTCGGAGCGATAAAGATCTTCGGCCTTCGTACATTCAGCTGCCTGGTATCTTCTGCCTCGATTTCGGACGTGACCTTCCAGAGCAGATCATTATAAAGCCCTGTGGCGGTGGCGGCCTTAATGAACGCACTCTTCCGGAAACTCTTAAGCTTCAATCCGGCCTCCGAGATCTCGCCTTCAGGCGCGACGATCATCGGTAGTCCCTTCATTTTACCCATTCTACGAAGGAGCAGAGGGAGGATCGTGAAAGTAGAAAAGTAGCTGTTGAGATAGATCGAATCTGGTGAAACATCATCAATGATCTTTCGGAACTCGGAAATGTTGATCCGATCTTTCGACAGATGCCTGACGAGAGCCTGGCCGATCCGATTCCATTCGTTGGGCGGGAATTCAGTATAAGGCGTTTTGTCCGATTTGCCGTCATGATCGCGCGTGACGACTCTGAAATCGAACTCAGCCCCAAGTCGATCGATCGTATTTATGAGCGTTCGCATACTGCCGCCGCTCTTGTACCCCGGCAGGTAGAAGTCACAAAAGACCAGAACGATCGGCCTTCGGACTTCGTTATTTATGATCGATCGATTATCGTCCATTTGGTTAGGATTTTCCGACATCGGAGGCGTGGCGGCAAACACAGGCTGTTTTTTTGCTCGTTAACCTTGTTTGGTAGATTCATGTCAGATGTTCCTGTTTGCGAAACCTTCAAAAACGGTTATCGAAACCTTTCTGCTCGCGGCTCAGGAAATGGAGTTTTCATATATCGGTATTGGAGCCACCGAAACAACAGTACCGAATGGTTACTTGCTCGACCACAACCTGATCGAAATCGGCGAGAGCGACGCACAATGGGACGCGGCCAAGCGATCCATTAGTACGTGGCGGATGTTCGACATTGGATGGGTCAATATCTACGGGCCGACTACACCGATCGAAACCGGCCAAGCGGTTGCGATCGTTATTCGCCATCTCGGATTCTATTCACTCAACGCCGCCCGAATCGTTTACACCATCGACGAGCCCGCCCGTTTCGGATTCGCCTACGGCACGCTCGAAGACCACGGCGAGTCCGGCGAGGAGCGGTTTATGGTCGAACGCGACAGCGAGGGAAAGATTTGGTACGACTTGAAAGCTTTCTCCCGGCCGGATCACATTTTTTCCAAGATCGGATATCCGGTCGTTCGGATGCTCCAAAAGCGATTCGCTCGCGATTCCAAGCAGGCTATGTTTCGCGCCGTCAACGCAATCGGCTAAACTGACCCTTCAAATGAAACGAGTCTTTCTCATCGATTCGATGTCGCATATCTACCGCGCGTATTTTGCCCCGATGGGTGCGCGGCAAGATCCGCTGCGGAACAGCAAGGGACAGGTGACGCAGGCGGTTTTCGTATTTACGAACATGCTGCGAAAACTGCTGAAGGACGAGAAGCCTGATTACATTGCGGCAGTTTTTGAATCCGAAACCGGGACATTCCGGCACGATTCTTACGCCGACTACAAGGCGAATCGAGAGGAAATGCCGGACGATCTGGTGACGCAGATCCCGTACATCATCCGCGTGTGCGAGGCGTTCAACATTCCGATCCTGCAGGCCGACAAGTATGAGGCGGACGACGTGATCGGGACACTCGCGAAAAAGGTCGCCGTCAAAGGAATGCAGGCGGTGATCGTCTCGAACGACAAAGATCTGTGCCAGCTTGTCAAAGATCCGAGCGTCATCGCGATGCGGCAGAATTCGACGAATGTAAAGCGGAAGGTTCCGGTTCCGCCGATCGAATGGTGCGACGAAGCGTGGGTCGTCAGGAAGTTCGGCGTGCCTCCTGACAAGATCGTCGACCTCCTTGGGTTGATGGGCGATTCGGTCGATAACATTCCCGGAGCTCCCGGTATTGGAGAGAAGGGAGCTCTCAAGCTCGTGCTCGAATTCGGCTCGACCGAAGCGGCGATGGAGAATGCCGAGAAGGTAACGCACAAGACCTATCGCGAATCGCTGCAGAACAATCAGGACATCATCCGCCAGTCGCTGGAGCTTGCGACGATCCATTGCGACGCTCCGATCGAACTTGACCTCGATCAGTTGAAATCCAGCGAACCCGACCGAGCAAAAGCGTACGCACTCTTCCGCGAACTGGAGTTTGCTGCCCTCACCAAAGAGTTTGGCGATTCGGCTCCGTCGCTTTTCGACGCACTGCTGCCAGAGGAAGAGGACGGCGGGAAGCCGGTTCAGGTGGGGCAAAGCTACTCCGTCATAACAACGCGAACTGACCTCGATAAACTGATCCGAAAGATCTGGGAGCGCGAATGGTTCGCGTTTGAGCTCGACGATTCGAACGAGGGCAGTCGCCACAGTTCGTTCGACAAGATACCGCCGCTCGGCGTTGCGATCTCTCACACTCCCGGCATCGCCGCATTCATCGATCTCGAAAACTTTGAGAACCGCGAATGGGCGATCCGTGTGCTCAAAGACCTTTTTGAGAATCCGTACATCGAAAAATCGACGCATGACTACAAGTGCAAGCTAGCTGTATTGTCAAAGATCGGAGTCGAAATCGTCGGCATCAAGAACGACCTGATGATGGCGTCGTACCTGCTTGATTCGAGCAGGCCGCATCACGAGCTTGAATTTCTGGCTCAGCATAATTTGAACGTCTATCCTGATTCGCCCGCCGAAGGATTTACCGAATCCGGATGGAAGACGACGGTCAAGGCCGACTGGGCATATCAGCTCACGCCGATAATGTCGGAGAAGATCAAGAAGGACGAACTTGAAAAGGTCTACTCCGAGATCGAGATCCCCGTCGCACCGATCCTTGCCGATATCGAACGGGCCGGAATGAAGGTCAATGCGGAAGAGCTTCGCGACTTTTCCGAATATATTTCTAAAGAGCTGGCGATCGTAAGCGCGAAGATCTTCGAGATCGCCGGCCGCGAGTTCAATATCGGTTCGCCGAAACAGGTCGGTGAGATCTTCGAAGAACTCAACATCGCGACCGGGAAGAAAACCGCCACCGGCCAAATATCGACAAGCAAGGATGTCCTCGCCGAACTTGCGGTCGATTACGAGATCGCCCAACTCATCATCGACTATCGCGAGATGGACAAGCTGAAGGCGACTTACGCCGATTCACTTCCGAAGATGATCAACACCGACGGACGCATCCACGGAGTGTTGAGCCAGGCGGTCGCTGTTACGGGACGGCTGAGTTCGACCGAGCCGAATCTTCAAAATATTCCGATCCGCACCGAACTCGGCCAGCGGATCCGAGCGGCGTTCATTCCCGAGAAAGGCAACAAACTGATCTCGGCGGACTACTCGCAGCTCGAACTTCGCATTCTCGCCCACATCACGAAAGATCCGGTGATGCTCGAAGCATATGTAAACAACGAGGATATTCACGCGAAGACCGCCCGGCTCGTGTTCGGGGCGACTGATGGCAAGGATCTCAAGGAAAAGCGGCGGCTCGCAAAGATCGTGAACTTCGGCATTGCTTATGCAGTCGAAGCTTTCGGACTGAGCAGCCGCGTCGGGATCTCGAAGGCGGAGGCTCGCAAGGTGATCGACGATTACTTTGCCACCTACAAAGGCATCCGTGCCTATATGGACCGCACGCCGGAAGAGGCTCGCGAGAAAGGTTTCATCACTTCCCTATTCGGCCGCCGCCGCTACTTCCCGGACATCCATAACGCGAACCGGAATGAGCGTAT
>DAIOWA010000177.1:0-6057 GCA_036758705.1 Pyrinomonadaceae bacterium
CACACGTCATTTTCACGCGACGACTTTCTGCTGATCCCTGACGTTCCTAAGCAAACTCTGACCTCCCTGATGCGCGGACGGGTCGAGCAAACGACCGGGCTCGCCCTTCTCCAGCAAGGAAAGGCGGCCGATGCGACCGTTAGATTTCGCCGAGCGTTGACCGTTCTGCCAAAAGACAGTGCTTGGTGGCGGTCGGCAATGTGGGATCTCGGCAACTCGCTTGCGGCCGAAGGTAAAGATAAAGAAGCCCTCGATACGATGATCGCGAGCTACACGATAGATAAACCTAATCCTACGCGGTACATCCTGATCGAACAGCTTTGGACAAAAGTGAACGGGAATCGCGATGGGCTTGAGGAAAAGATCGGGCCGAATCCGTTCCCGAATTTCACCGCTGCCACCAAGCCGGAACCAACACCCGACGCGTCACCGTCTCCGACAGGAGAAACCGCAGCACCAAGCGAAACAGAAGCGAAGGCGATAGCAACACCGGAGGTCAGCCCGACCCCGACTGTATCACCCGAATCGGAAGTCACGCCAGAAACCATCAAGCCAACGCCGACCCCGGAATCGTCACCGTCACCCGAAGTTGTAGTGGAAGCCGCGAAAGTTACGCCCTCGCCGGAACTGTCGCCGACCCCGGAAATCGCTGCAGAGATCATAAAGGCAACTCCAACGCCCGAGACGAATCCGACGCCGGCCGAATCGCCCACACCTGAAACTGCGGTCGAGACTGCGAAACCGAGTCCAACCCCGGAGGTAGTGCCTGTCGAGTCACCGACACCCGAACCTTCGCCCGAGATCGCGACGCCATCGCCGACACCATCCGAAAATACGGTCGCCAAGTCTGAATCGAAAAAGCCGTTATTTGAGCCGATCGTTATCACGATCCCAAAACGCGCGACGGAGAAAAAACCGACTCCCGAACCCAGCCCTACTGAGGAGACGAAGACAGGCGAAGAAACCAAGAAAACTGACGAACCTCCCACATCCGGAGGCGAGATCGCCCGGCCAAGGATCATTGAGGGCAAGGCGATCGTCGGTGAGCTTCTGCCATGCGAGATCGGCGTGAGTCAGGATTCTGTTTCGCTGATCAACAACGGCGGAAGCATCTCGATGCTTGTTTCGATCGAAAAAGGCGAGGACATCAAACTGGTTACGGGCGTATCGAACAGTATGGCGGATGTTGAAGTGAGGCTGGAACCGGAGCTTGTTGATGTGTCGGGGCGAACGATGTTCGTGATCAAATCGATCAGCGATAAGACCGGGGTATATCAGGTAACGTTTAAGGCTCCGTGCGGGAAGAAAGACGTGATCGTCCGCGTCCGCTAGAGCGGTGTGACTTCAGAGCGACAGGTGCAAACATCACCGCGATGACCAGCAAAAACATATAGGCGTTTCCGGCAGTTCGCAGCGGAAAGTCGAAAATGCTGTGAACGAAGATACCGACGCACCCCGCAAGGCCGCCGATCACGGTCGTCCTGACGAGATCGTCAGACTCCTCTTTAAGCCTCGTTAAAGCCTTTCGCACGAGCAGCACGATAAAGCTCATCACGATCAGAAACCCAATGATGCCCGCATCCGCAAGCATCTGTAAGTACTCATTGTGTGCCTGCTCGATCCGAAAAATGCCACTCTCTGTGTCGAAACGGGTGAAGGCCATCGCGAACGAATCGAGTCCGGTTCCGAGAATCGGGTTTGCCAAAAATATCTGCCACGCAACCGACCAGAAATGAAAACGTCCGCTTGAGATATCCTCAACTGAGCTCTGCACTCCAAATCCGCGCAGCATCGAAGCTTCGCCGCCGAGATAAACAAGGCTCCCGACGACGATCAAAGCAAGGCCCGCTCCGCCGGCTATCATCGGTATCCAGCTCCTGCTTTCGTTCTCTTTTCCGCGGTAAAACCAGGCAAGAACGGCGATTGAAAGCATTGCAATATACGCAATGACACCGCCGCGAGACCCCGTAAAGGGCACCGCGATCGCCATGACAGCTGCCGAAATAGCGACAAGCAGTTTGATCTGCCGGCTGATCCCTTTGCCCAGTAAATGCGCGACCGCAGGCCCCGACAACAATACCATCAGCGACGCAAAATGATGCGAATTTATGTACGGCCCAAACGGGATCGCGCCCGAATGTTTGCGAACACCGTAGATCGCATCGGGACTCGCAAGCTTTTGCAGGATCCCGACAAAGGCAATGATGCCGCCAAATGAAATGATCACCGTCAGAGCTCTGCGAAAGCGTCCCTCAGTATCTATAAAGGTAAGAGCCGCAGCAAAGAAAATGATGTAGCCGACAAGCCTGACAAGAAAGATCCGTGTCCAGTACGGGTCGATCGAAAGGGCATTAGAAGCCGGTACGGAGAGTACCCCTGGTTGAATTCCTGCATCGCCGAGCGGCAGAAGTTGGATCAGGCCAAGGATCAATAGCCCAATGAGCGGCAATTGGATCTTATCTGGATTTATTTCAAGAACACCCGACCGCCAGGTGCGTGCGATCCATGCCCCGCCGAGGATCGCCGTCAGGATCGCAAGCGGTATCAAAGCGCTGACATCAGTGCTGCCGTAAAGCAGAACTGCAAAGATCGGTATGACAAAAAGCAGAGCGAAGATCGTTCCGCTATGTCTGGGTTCGTTTGTTGAGGTGATGTCGCTCAATATTTTCTCAAACTAAAATCGTCGAACCACAGATTTCCGGACACCGTACACACAGCTGTATCACATTTCTCGCGTACCAATCTGATCGTGATCCCATCCGTATTCGACGGCACGGTAAACTTGATCTGCATACTGCTCCATTCGGAGCTATTTGCGAGCGGATCGCTGATCATTATTCGAGTTTTGTCGGCAGCCGACAGCACTTCCCACCGAAATTCGGCACGCGTCGTCAGGTCGCTGCGATACGCCAGTTTCATCTCGTATTGTGTACCCGGCTCTAAGGCGATATTGCGGCTGATCGTCGCCATATCGAGTTTAGAGGCCGAGGTAAATCTAACAAGAAGACTGTAGCGTCCTTCCTTCGGCTGGCTCTCGGAAAGTCCGTAGATCGGATACGGTTGTCCAACCTGCCAATCGAAGAAGTCGACATTCTGCACGGCAACACCGGCTTCAAATCCCCCGTTCGTGATCGATCCGATCGCAGGTCGTTTGCCCTCGTCAGGTTCAAGCGAGGCGGTAACACGTGCGGCATCGCGAAAGCGCTTTGCTTCAACAAGCTTTCCGCGGATCGCAAGTCCGATCTCGTTGATCTTGGCACCTGCATCGAAGCTCGCGGATGTCCATACTGAAAGGCCTTCGTCAAAACGGCCGGCGTTTATCAGATATTTCACCAGTTCCGCTCGTGCGATCTGACTCGGCCCGAGGATCTCCGTCGCTCTCCGCACATCGCCGTCAAAAGCCTGCATTGCAGCGATCACGGCCGGAGCGGCAAACGACGGATCCTGGTCGACCGCACCCCGGATCAAGTCGACGCCCTCGTCGGTACGGCCTTGTCTGACGAGGTTATTCCCGAGTGCCCACTTGGTGCGTGCGTAGTTCGGAGCCAGCTCTAAAGCTCGGCGATAGGCTGCCTCGGCGGCGGGCCGGTCGCCGTCACGTTCACGGGCCTGACCAAGCGACAGCCAAAGAGTGAAGCTGTACGGACTAGCCGCCGCGGCGGCTTCATACTCTTTCAGTGACCGTGATATCGCCGAAAGATCAAACGTTTTTTCGAGGTCGGACGCATAACGAAATCTCACAAGCGGATCGCCGGGCGAGAGGCCAACAGCGGTTCCCGATGCCTTGATCGCGTCGGAATTTCCTACATCGGAGTTTTTTGCCAGGGTATGCGCAAACGCCCAAAAGATCACAAACAGGCAGCCGATTCCCAACACGGCGACCGCGGCTGCCCCGACTATATGCCGGACAGATCCTGTGAGTGTAAATCGTGAGATCGGCATTAACTACGGAAACTTACTCGAAGTCGATCGGTTCGATCTTGATCTGCGCCCGCATCAGGCGCACATCCATGTCTGAGCACAATTCACGCACATGCTTGACGACATCCGGTTTGACCTTCTTTGAAGAAATTAGGATCTCCTGAATATCGTGTTCGCGGCAAACCGATGCGAGCGATCCGTTCGCGTCATATACTTTTAGTCCATTGATCAACTTGTCCTGCTTAAGCGGATCGTCATCGACGAACGCGACTGGGCTGTAATTCCATTCGGGATTCTTGCGAAGCTCACGAAGCAGCATCTCTCCGCCGTCGCCCGCACCATAAATAAGAACACGTCGGCCGGCTCCTTGATGCGGCAGCGGAATGATCTCGCGTATCAGCCTGAACGCCATGCGGCTGCCGGCGAGCGCAACCAATAAGAGAATTGCGTCGAGAGCAAATACCGAGCGGGAAAAATTTTGAAAGCGATACAGCAACAGGATCGCAACCACGCTGAGTATGCTGCCGATCGCTACGCCTTTGGCGTAAACAACGAAATCCCCGATCGACGTATATCGCCACAGTCCGCGATAGACGCCAACGAAAAAGAAGGCGAACAGCTTGAGCACGACGAGCAGCGGAAGTGTGTTTATGAACAGGTCCCAGTTGCCGCGGGACTCTAACGAGCCATATAGAAAAACATACGCACCGTAATAGCAGACCGTGATCAGAAAAACATCGAGAATAACCTCGAATATTCTCCGCTTGTGCGAGATGTTTAGGAGAAACGCGAATACGGCGTTGTTGCTCGCGGCAAGTTCTTCCTGTGTTTCGTCATAGACCTTTACCTTAGAAAGGTATACGCCGATGATCGTGAGTGCCGCGATAAAAAGTCCGATCAAAGCAAAGCTGCTTGTAAGAGGAAGGTGAGCGACCGCGATCGAGAGCCCGCCGGCAATGATGGCGAATCCGTACAACATCAACACTGCTGACCGCTCAGAAAGTCCGAGGGCGACGAGCCTGTGTGAAGTATGGTCGCGTCCGCCCTGAGACGCCTTTCTTCCCCACAATTTCCTAAGTAGAGTCACGAACGTCGTATCAAAGATCGGCACGAAAAGGATCAGGACCGGCACCGCGAGGATGGTAAAAACCCCGCGTGAACGTCCGCCCGATTGTCCGAGCAGAACCGACGCCGACAACAGAAATCCGATGAACATCGATCCGCAGTCGCCCATAAAGATCGACGCAGGATTGAAGTTGAACATTAGAAATCCGATCAGGGTTCCGATAAATACCGAGACGAGCAGAAGTTCGCTGATCTGGCCATTTGCCAATAGCCCGAACGCCAGTGATGACGCGGCGATCGCCGTAATGCCCGCAGCGAGGCCGTCCATATTGTCGAGCAGGTTGATGGCGTTCGTGATGCCGACGATCCAGAAGACCGTGATCCAAATATCGACGAGCGCGTTTCCCGTAAGCGGAAGCGTAAGGCCATAGCCGACAACGATGATCGCCCCGATGAGCTGGCCAAATAGTTTTTGATATGGCTTGACGTTGTAGAGGTCGTCGACGAGTCCGACAATGAAGAGCCACGTCGCGGCTCCCATGATCACTAAAGATTCGGTTGATTTTGGAACGAAAACTAGATAGCCAAGAACGGTAGCGAGAAAAATACCGAGGCCCCCGAGCATTGCTGTCGGCCGCTTGTGCCAGCGATCGCTCTTCGGCTTGGCAACCTGGCCGATGCGATGAGCAAACGCGCGAACGGCGTAAGTAAGCGCCGCGGCAAGCGCGATGCTGATAGCTCCCGCAAGCAGCGGACCTGAGATCGTCTGAAGCATATGTTCGCCGTGGCAAAGTTTGCCGCAGCTCCTGTTTCACGGGCCCTTACCGCCCAATTTGAGTTTATTTCTCAAGCAATCGGTCGTAGAGCGAACGGATGTCCGAGATGAGTCGCTCCTTACCGTAGTTATCTAGCGCGAATTGATGGCCTTTATTACCCAGGTCAAATCGTAATCTTTCATTTTTCGCCAAATAAATCAAGCCTTTCGCAAATCCATCTGCGTCATCCGACGTGACACCCACACCTCGTTCAGCGACAGTAAAACCGTCCTCGAGATGCTCTTCCGCACCCAAC
>DAIOWA010000178.1:0-6057 GCA_036758705.1 Pyrinomonadaceae bacterium
GAAGTCGACATTCAGTTCTTACGGCGAGCCGTCGTTTGTCAGTGCTCTCGAAAAGTTTGAGGCGAAAAAGATAGTTCTCTGCGGAGTCGAGACCCACGTCTGCGTCAATCAAACCGCTCACGATCTGCTCGCCGCCGGGTATCAGGTGCATCTGCTGACCGATTGCGTCGCGTCGCGATATCAGCACGACAGGGAAGCGGGACTCCGGAAGATGTTCGCAAGCGGCGTTCTGCCGTCATCGATGGAAATGGCGTTATTTGAAATGATGCGAGATTCGCGTCATGAGAAGTTCAAAGAGATCCAGTCGCTGATCAAATGAGATGAGGCGTTATGAGTGAAAATAAGGTCAATGCTCCGTACGCGGTAAGTGCTCCGCGCTACTCGGTTTCGCATCAGATGGTTACGACGGCGTTCGAATTGCCGGGATTTCGCATCGTCCAGAATCTTGGCGTGGTCCGCGGAATTGTTGTTCGCTCGCGAAATGTCTTCGCGAATATCGGAGCTTCGCTTCAGACCTTGGTCGGAGGCAATATTACCGCCTGGACCACACTCTGCGAACAGACGCGAGAGGATGCCTTTGACATCATGATCCAGCACGCGTCCGAACTCGGAGCAAACGCCGTGATCGGCGCACGCTATGACGCTAACGAGATCGCGACGACCGCGACCGAAATACTCGCGTACGGCACCGCCGTAATTGTCGAGCCGCTCGAAGGTACTAATATTTACGATTCATAGCGGGTCGCTCGACGTTGCGTATTAGATATATGCCAACTGAGGAACCGATCAAATAAACAGTTCCACCGAAACATTGAAGAATTCGGCAAGCTTCTTCGCCTGAGTTTTGCTGATCGAGCGCTTTCCGTTCACTACTTCAGAGGCGATCCCGCTGGAGCCGAAGACAGGTAGCAGGTCGGCCTGTTTCAAGCCGCGGTCATCCATTAAATAACGCAGCATTTCAGCGGGGGTTAGGTCCGGTATTGGATAATGCTCGTCTTCATATGCTTCGATAAGCACTGAAAGCAATTCAAGCAGCGTCTCTTCCTCAGGACTGAGGCCTCCGCTTCTAATACCTTTTGACATTAACCGATCAACTTGCTCGGTCATCAGATCCAGATCCTCATCGTTCGAAATGGCAGCAGGTAACGTCCGGTTCAGGAGTTTTCCGTATTTAGTTTTGTCAACATTCGCAGTCATTCTTATAACCTTTTTGATCATATTCGGCGTGGGTCAATACAAATCGGATCAGCACGAGTTTTGACGGATAATAGATCTTTGTGACCAATCTGTACTTGTTTCCGCCGATGTTGAAGATCGTACAAATACCAACAAGGTCTGCGTGCGGAAAATCCCTCCGCGTATCGACCAACCCTTTCCATATCGCGCTACGAGTGGTTTGTAGCCATGACTTCAAAGGAGTTTCCGCGTTCGGGTGCTTTGCCCAAAATTGTTTTAGCGGTTTCGGTGAGATGATATGCATAACATTTCACAGCTTTCGTCGGTCTTCATTGAAGTCCCCCTCCTTTGATATACATAGCGACCTAACCCGCCAATTAAGATGCTCTCAAAACGAGAGTAATTCGTCAAGGATGGCGGTTCTTTGACCGCATAACCTCAAACCCTTACCATTTAGTTTTCACACACAATTGATGGAAGCAATATCCTCACTTAATCCCCAACAGGCCGAGGCCGTACAAACGACGGAAGGGCCGCTGCTGATCCTGGCCGGAGCCGGGTCGGGCAAGACGCGCGTTATTACTGTTCGGATCGCTCATTTGATCAAGGATAAGGGCGTGGCTCCGCACAATATTCTTGCGGTGACGTTTACCAACAAGGCCGCGGGCGAGATGCAGAATCGTGTCCGCGAACTGCTCAAGGGCGAGCAGCTTCATTCGTTTCCGCTGATCTCGACATTTCACAGCCTTTGCGTGCGAATACTTCGGCAAGACATCGAAGCACTCAACGAAGGTTATAAGAAATCTTTCACGATCTACGACACCGACGATTCGCAGCGGGTCGTGAAGGCGTGTATCAAGGACCTTGGTTTCGATGAGAAGCAGGTCGTCCCGCGTGTAGTTCGCAACGCGATCTCGTCGGCGAAGAACCGCGGCGAGGATGTCGAATTGTTTGCGTCGAAGGTCGAACACACGGATGAAAAGCGTGCGGCCGCGGCGAAGGTTTTTCGGATGTATGAAGAGCGGCTGCGGATCGCGAACGCTCTGGATTTTGATGACCTTTTGATCAAGACCGTGCGGCTGCTGAGGAAGTCTGACGAGGTTCGCGAAAAGTACAACAACCGATACAAATACATTCTCGTCGACGAGTATCAGGACACTAATCCGCTGCAGCTTGGACTTATAACATTCCTGACCGAGAAGCAGCAGAACATCTGCGTGGTTGGCGACGATGCTCAGTCGATCTACGGATTTCGCCAGGCGGATATTCGCAACATTCTCGAGTTCGAACAGCACTTTCCGAACGCTAAAACAATTCTGCTTGAGCAGAATTACCGCTCGACGCAGACGATCCTGGACACTGCAGACGCGATCATTGCGAACAACATAAATCAGAAAAAGAAGAAGCTCTGGACGTCGAACGCCGGCGGCGATCGCATTCTTTACTATCAGGCTCAGGACGCGGACGGCGAGGGGAGATTTGTTGCGGCGAAGATCGAAGAACATCTTCGCCGAGATCCGTCGCAAAGGATCGCCGTTCTTTATCGAACCAACTCGCAGTCGCGTGTGTTTGAAGAGCAGCTTCGCCGGATGCGGATCGACTACAACATCGTCGGCGGATTTTCGTTCTACGAGCGGCAGGAAGTTAAGGACATCGTCGCGTATCTCAAACTCGCGCTCAATCCGCAGGACGACATCGCTCTGCTCCGCGTCATCAATACGCCGACACGTGGGATAGGGAAGACGACGCTCGATGAGCTTCAGGCTCGGGCGGCGGAGATGGGAGTGTCATTGTGGGAGGCGATAGAAACGCTGACCGATCCGATGTCGCGAGTGAAGGCGAACCTTACGAATCGAGCAAAGGATGCGGTGCTTTCGTTCCACAAAGTGATCGACCGGCTGCGAGCAAGGGTAACCGAGGTTGCGGAATCGGATAAGAAGGTTTCTGACGTCGTGATCGCGGCGATAGACGACAGCGGATATTCGCTGATGCTTCGATCGGAGAATTCGGACGAGGCCGAAGCACGGCTTGAGAACTTGGAAGAGTTGGTGAACGCGGCCGTGGATTACGATCGGATGCCTGACGCGACACTGCGAGATTTTATCGACCACGCGGCTTTGACTGCCGATACGGACGCTCTTGATTCTTCTGCAAGAGTTACGATGATGACAGTTCATTCGGCCAAAGGATTGGAGTTTCCGATCGTGTTTCTTGTCGGGCTCGAAGACGGGATATTCCCGCATTCGCGAAGTATCAACGATCCGAAGGAACTCGAGGAAGAACGCCGGCTTGCCTACGTCGCGATCACGCGTGCTGAGCGTTTGCTATACATTACGCATTCGATGCGGCGGCGTGTCTATGGTGAGGAGATCGCTGCTGAACCGTCGCAGTTTCTCAATGAAATGCCGCTTGAGTTGATCGACGACCTGTCGTACGGCTCGTCGTGGCTGTCGTTCGCACGGAGTTCGACGACGCGTGGGAACAAATACGCGGTCACGGCATTAAAGGGTGAGCGTGCTGCTGCGGCTCCGTCGAAACCAAAGAACCTTTACACCGGCAAGACGTACAACACGGCTGACGCGGTCGCGGAGTTCTTCAAGAAGAAAAGTCTTGGAACTTCAGGAACCAAGGACCAGTCAACAACGGGCGGAAACGCGAGTGTGAACGAGCGTGGCTCAGATACCCCCAGATCCGAACCTCCGGTCTCCAAAATGTCCGGCTTAGATAAACTCCGAGCGATCGCATCGGAGAAACCGAAGGAAGAACCGAAGGTGCCATCAGGATCGTTCGTCGCTGGCTCGCACGTTCGTCACGATAAATATGGCAAAGGCCTCGTTCTGCGGCGTGAGGGAAGCGGCGATAACGTGAAACTTACGATCAGCTTTCCGGGGTTCGGGCAGAAGAAGATGATCGAGAAATTTGCCAAGCTGCAAAAGGCTTAGTTTTAATGCGTCTTAAGATTATGAACAACAAGTCCACATTCCTCATCGTCGTAGTCATCCTTTCCTTGCTGGCGTTAGGGTGCAGTTCGCTCAATCCGTTCAGCGGGTCATCATCCGGATCGTCGTCGAATGACAACAAAACGCTCACCGACAAAGCGGTCGACACGGCTGTAGGTGAGTCGAAGATCGGTGTGCCTGAGTGCGACGAAGTGATGGATCTGATCAACGCCGAGATGAATAATCCGGATGACGATTTTGTTACGAAGGCGGTGAAGGCGACGGTCCTGAACAGGATCAAAGACGGCATTCGTGACAGCGTTGAGCAAAATAAGACCGACAAAGCCGAGATGGCGAAGACCTGTAAAGAATTCAAGAAGCAGTTCGAAAAGTACAAGGCCGAGCAGAAGGCGAACTCGAACACAAGCAAGTAAAAGTTAACCCTATCAAATGAAAATGCCCGAGCACTTCGATGTACTCGGGCATTTTTAATGATACGTTTGAGGCGTGTCAGACGCTCATGACTTCGTGCTCTTTGTTCTTCGCTAGTTCATCAACTTTTGCGATATAGGTATTCGTCAGTTTCTGAACTTCCTCTAACCCGCTGCGCTCTTCGTCTTCCGAAACAAGTTTGTCCTTGAGCAGCTTCTTCAGCGAATCATTCGACGCGTGGCGAACGTTGCGTACGGCAACTCTATGATCCTCAGCGATCTCGCCAACCTGTTTAGCAAGTTGTTTGCGGCGTTCCTCGGTGAGTGCGGGGACTGAAAGCCGGATGATCTTGCCATCGTTCGATGCCGAGAAGCCCAGATTAGCAGCGACGATCGCCTTTTCGATCGCCCCGAGCTGTGTAGCGTCCCAAGGCTGTACGGTGATCATTTGCGGCTCCGGCACGGCGACCGACGCCATCTGCTGCAGCGGTGTCGATGTGCCGTAGTAATCGACATGCACCGCGTCCAGCAGTCCGATAGTCGCGCGGCCTGTTCGTACGATCGAGAGCTTCCGCTTGAAGTCCTCGATAACAGCTTCCATCTTCGGTTTTGTGTCTTTAATTACGTCTTGTGCGCTCATTTTTTTCAGTAGAACAGACTTTCCAGTCTGTTCCGGTCACCTACGGGTCTCCGGACTGGAACTACGACAGGCTGGAAAGCCTGTCGTACGTCTATGCTGATGTTGCGGTATCGCCGACCGCCACGAGGGTTCCGATACTCAGATCGCCGGTTACGGCCTTGATGATATTTCCGTCGACCTTCATATTGAAGACCATGATCGGCAGATTATTGTCCATACACAGCGAGATGGCGGACGTATCCATCACCTTCAACTGTTTTTCGATCACGTCCTGGTAGGAGATCTTCTCGAACCTGGTCGCATCCGGAACCTTTACCGGATCGGCGGAGTAAATGCCATCGACCTTTGTCGCCTTAAAGATAACTTCAGCCTCGATCTCAAGTGCTCGCAGTGATGCGGCCGAATCGGTCGTAAAGTAAGGATTACCGGTTCCTGCCGCGAATATCACTACCCGCTGTTTCTCAAGGTGGCGAACTGCCCGGCGGCGGATGAACGGCTCAGCGAGCTGCGGAATGTCGATAGCCGACATCACTCGAGTGTGAACCTCGAGCTGTTCGAGAGCATCCTGCAGAACGACCGAATTCATCACCGTCGCCAGCATGCCGATATAGTCGGCTGCTGCCCGGTCCATATTGCCGGCGGATTCCGATACTCCACGGAAAATATTGCCGCCGCCAACAACGATCGCAACCTCGACGCCCAACTCGTGCACAGCCTTGATCTGTCTTGCGACTGACTGAGCCATCAACGTATCAATGCCGTAGCTCTGTCCGCCCATCAGGGCCTCGCCGGACAGCTTTAGAAGTATGCGTTTGAAGACTGGGGTCATAATGGAACGCGGACGCCCCGTCCGCGAGTTTAACGGGCGGAC
>DAIOWA010000179.1:0-6053 GCA_036758705.1 Pyrinomonadaceae bacterium
GCACCTTGCGCTCGGCGAGGACCGTGTAAGCGACGATCATCAGCACGCCCTGAAATGCGGCCAGGATCGCGGCGCTAAATACGATAAAAGGAAAAGCAGTTTTAAGAACAGCTTCCATAATGCTCAAGCCCGCGCGTTAGCAAGGGCGATACATCCAACTTGAGCGTTACGCCCTTCCTGACGGGGTCGGGCCTCCGCAAAAAAATCTTTACTCTCGATCGCCGACGCCAACCGCGACGGCCATCTCCTTTCGAGCACCACTCGGTTCGATCTGCACAAGCGGCGACACGAGCAGGTTGTCCGGTTTCGGATTTCCGTTCGCCAGCAGATGGAACTGCGGCGTTTTACTCGTCATTGTCGTCAGCCGATGCAGCTTATACCCTATCTTTGGAGTTTCGGTGATCTTATCGGACGGCTCTATCGAATCCACTGCTTTTTGCTGCGAATCCACCGCCGCTGAAATATCTCTTGCAGCGATCTCGTATTTTGCCTGGACCGGATCCGATTCGTCCTTCAGCGCCGGGTATCGTAAACTTTGATAAGCCGGAACCGCGTCTGCAACCGCCTTGAAAGCTGAAGTCGCGGAAGGTTCAAATCCAAGGTCCGCCCCCATCTCAGCAGCGATCAAACGTGTTATCATCCAGTCCGGCTTCGATTGATTCAGCGGCTCAATGGCTTTGCGGACCCGCTGGACGTTGCCCGCGTTGTTTGTGAACGTTCCATCAACCTCGGCAAACGAGGCAGCGGGAAGGACAACATCCGCATGAGCGGTCGTCTCGCCTTCGAAGAGTTCCTGTACAACAACAAATTCTTTGCCGGCCAGCAGCGACGCATCCTGTAGGCTGCCCACGACGTATGCCGCTTTTGCAGAACTCAACGCATCGGCCTCGCTTCCACCGCCGAGGATGTCGATCGCACCAACGGAATTGTTATATAGCGGCAGCGGGTGAAGCAGTGCACGACGCCCTTCGCCGCTGATTCCTCCGGCCGATGCAGCAATTATCGCCTGAGCGTCGGCGGAAAGGTCCGAACCGCAAACGATGATCACATCGCCCTGCGTATCAAAGATCGCGTTGCGTGCATCGCTGATCAGCCTGGCGTCAACGCCGAGTTTCTCTGATGCGAACGAATCATTTTCCGGGTTTCCCGCACAAAGAGCGAACGCATCAAGAGACCCTGCGTTAGCGTGAATAAAAATGCTTGCTTTCGATGCAAGTCGGATCGGCGTCTCGTTGATGACGATCAGCTTCGCACCGCCATTTCGAACCGCCTGGCGGACCTGTTTTGCTGTGTAAGTCTGTTCCTCTTCCGGATCGCCGCCGATCAGCACGATCGTGCTCGCGTAACGGATGTCCTTATGTGTCGCTAGCGGCGCGCTTAGGTTCTCGAAGAACGCCGCCATACTCTGGCGATCTGAAACGCCGACCTTCTCGGTTTTCACTGCATCGCGGGCGAAGAAGCCAAGGGCTCCAATCGACTCATTCGTCAGCCTCGGACTTGCGACAACCGCCGTGTCCGATCCGTATGCAGCAAACTTTTCGGCGACCAACCTGACCGCAGCATCCCATGTAGCCGGAATCAATTTTCCACCCTTCGAATATCGGATCAGCGGCGTTTTGATGCGATCCGCGTGATTGATGAATCCGTGAGCGAAGCGGGCCTTAACGTCGAGAAACTCGCCATTCAAGCCGTTCACATAACGGTCGCGGGCAACGATGCGATGCACCTCGCCTCCGCGCGAACCGATCGAGAGCTGCATACCGTCCGACGAATAAACATCCGTTGTGATCGTTTGGTCGAGTTCCCATGGACGCGTCTCGTGACGATACACGGCGTCAAGTAGCGTCCCCGTCGGGCAAACCTCGATGCAGTTGCCGCACTGCGAGCAATTGAGCCATCCGCCGTAGGTGCCGATGACGGTGTTCACACCGCGGTTACCTGCCTCGATCGCGTCCTCGCCCATCCATTCGTCGCAGACGCGAGTGCAGCGTTTGCACAGGATGCACCGCTGCGGATCATTCGCGATGATCGGGGAAAGATATTTTTCGGGAGCCTTGTTTTTTTCTTCCTTGAACCGCTCCTCGACATCGCCCCAGTCGAAGATGACTTCCTGAAGCTCACACTCTCCACCGCGGTCACAGACCGGGCAGTCGAGCGGGTGATTGGCCAACAGGAACTCGCCCATCGAACGCTGAGCCTTTTCGATCTCAGGGCTCTTGGTCGTCACGACCATTCCGTCCGTCACCTTGATCGTGCACGAGGTCTGCAGCTTCGGCATCTTTTCGATCCGAACCAGACACATCCGGCATGAGGCCTGCGGGGCTAGGTCTTTGTAGTAACAGAACGACGGGATGCTCTCCGCATTGTCGCGGCACACATCGATCAGGACCGCGCCTTTTTCAGCTTCGATCTCTGCTCCGTTAATGGTGACCTTTATAGGTTCTTTTAACATCAAATGCTGTTTGTTCGGGTTCAACCCGTTCAACGCGAGATCTCTTTCATCTTTTTCCTTCCTGTTCATCTTGTTCTGTGGTTCGATGTTTTAACCACAGAACAAGATGAACAGGAAGAACAAAAACGAGAAGATCGACCGGATCGACTAAATCTTCGTGGTAGCTAGTCCTTCTTCTCTGCACCGGCCGGGGTGTTCTTCTTAACGCTCTTCGGACGTGATTTTCCGTAAGAACCTGCAAAGATCTTTCCGCGGCGCGTACGCTTATCGCCTTTTCCCATAGTATTTACCTCTCAAAATTAAAGTTTAGATACTAACCAATTCTCGCCGCTTGTGCGAATCTAGGCGTTTGCTTCGATCGCGTGGCCATTGCTTCCGGCTCCGCTGACGATCCATTTCTTAAAGTCATCCGGGAACTGCTTGATCGCGCTCTGTACCGGCCACGCAGCAGCGTCGCCAAGGGGGCAGAACGACTTTCCTTCAATGTTGTCGGCGATATCGAGCATCAGCTGAATGTCCTCAGGCCGTCCGCCGCCCGACGTAATGCGGTCGAATATCTTCACAATCCAGTCAGTACCTTCACGACACGGAGTACACCATCCGCACGACTCATGCTTGTAGAACTCCGAAAGATTCTTCGTCGATTCGACGACATCGACCGACTCGTCCATCACGATGAATCCGCCCGAACCGACCGACGATCCGCCCGCGACCAGGCCTTCGTAATCCATCAGAACGTTCTTCCCGACGATCTGCTCGGCGTTCATGATGTAGACGCTCGAACCGCCGGGGATGCACGCTTTCAGGCCATACTCGGGCCGCAGCATTCCGCCGCAGTCTTCCATGATGAACTTCTCAAGATCGGCATAGCCCATTGGAAGCTCGTAAACGCCCGGCTTCTTTACGTGTCCGCTCACCGACCAAAGCTTTGTTCCACCAGATTTCTCGGTACCAAGGTCTCGCCACGCTATCCCGCCCATCTCGATGATCTGCGGAACTGCGGTTAGCGTCTCGACGTTGTTCACGACTGTCGGACAGGCATAAACACCCTCGACCGCAGGGAATGGCGGCTTCATGCGCGGATGCCCGCGAAAACCTTCTAGCGACGAGAGCAATGCGGTCTCTTCACCACAAATGTACGCACCGGCCCCGGTATGCGTATGGATGTCCATATCGAAACCGGACCCGAGGATGTTCTTACCGAGCAACCCCGCTTCGCGAGCCTCGGCAAGAGCGACATCCATGATGTCGATCAGATATTTGTACTCGCCGCGGGTGTAGATGTAGCCGGTGTTCGAACCCAGAGCCCATCCCGCGATGATCATTCCTTCGATCAACGCGTGCGGGTCACGCTCCATCAGATAGCGGTCTTTGAACGTGCCGGGTTCCGATTCGTCGGCGTTACACACCACGTACTTCGGCTTTGGCGAATCTTTCGGAACGAACGACCATTTCATCCCGGTAGGGAAGCCCGCTCCACCGCGTCCGCGAAGCGCAGACGCCTTGACCTCGTCGATCACCTCGCCGGGAGCCATCCCGAGAGCCTTTTTCAAGCTCGCGTAACCGCCCATATCCTGATAAACCTTCAGCGTATGCCCATTCTCGACGTGCATCCGCTTTAGCTGCAATGGTTCGCAACCTATTGCTTTGATTTCCATACTCTCGGAACGCGGACGCCTCGTCCGCGTTGTGCCCATTGGCTCAGAAGTCTTACTCCGCTCTGCGGTGTTTTGCGGACGAGGCGTCCGCGTTCCTACTTACAATCCGCCAGGATCTTATCCACCGATTCCTTCGTCAGGTTCTCGTAGTAGTCGAACCCGATCTGCATCATCGGGGCCGTGCCGCAGCTTCCGAGGCATTCGACCATCGTTACGGTGAACTTACCATCATCCGTCGTCTCACCCGGATGAATGCCGAGCTTCGAGCAGATGTGATCTGTGATCTCCGGTTCGGCCATGATCTTGCACGACAGCGTCTTGCAGATCTGGATGTGATGGCGTCCGACCGGGCGAAGATTGAACATCGTGTAGAACGTCGCCGTTTCCCACACGTCGGTAACTTCGAGATTCAGAAACTTCGCAAGGAAATTAACGCCCGCATTGTCGACCCATCCGCGCTCACGCTGGATAACGAACAGCAGCGGTATCAACGCCGACCGCGACCGGTCCGCGGGATACTTCGTCAAATGCGAACGCATTTCCTCGACGACCGCCGGCGAGAACTCCGCGACCTCGTCTGAGACGACCACTTGATCTGTGAAACTTGTAGGTGTTGCTCCTGCCATGAATGCTAGTGGGACTTCTGCTCCAAAATGTCGACTCGCTGCTCAAGGCTATCCACGCGTTTGTGATCCTTGATCGCCATAATACCGACATCGTTAAATTGCCCTGACAACGTTCTCACATCGGACTTGAGCGTGCTCACGTCATTTTTAAGTGAGCTAACATCGTCTTTTACAACAATCATGTCGGTGTGCAACCGATCAACCTTATTCTCCAGCTGATCGATTGAATAGGTATTTGTGCGAACATCGGATGCGAGGCCATCCACCTTCTGGATGACAACTTCCATCAGCCGCTTAAGTTCAGGTAATTGTGTTTCCTCTGCCATTACAATTAACGATCTATTTCACCGAGCACAATATCCAACGAACCGATAATAGCCACGACGTCCGCGATCATTTCACCCTCGGACATCACCGGCAGGGCTGAAAGGTTTACGAATGAAGGGCCGCGGAAGTGGACGCGTTCGGGTTTCGGGCCGCCGTTCGACTTCATATACACACCGAGTTCGCCCTTGGACGCTTCGATCGCGTGGTAAACCTCACCCGGAGGAACGTTGAATCCTTCGGCGACGATCAGGAAGTGGTGGATCAGCGAATCCATATGCTTTCGCATATCGTCGCGATCGGGAAGTACAACTTTCGGAGCGTCGGCTTTGATCGGACCCGGCTTCAATCTTTCGAGAGCCTGTTTGACGATCTTGTGCGATTCGCGAAGCTCACGCATACGAACCTTAAATCGCGACCAAACATCACCGTCGTTCTCGACCGGCACGTCAAAGTCGTACGTTTCGTAACCGGTGTAAGGATTCGCCTTACGCAGGTCGAGCCCGACGCCGCTTCCGCGAAGCGAAGGCCCGGTCAATCCCCAATCGATCGCGTCTTCCTTCGAAATAACGCCGATCCCCATCGTGCGGCTCTGCCAGATTGTGTTGCCGGTAATTAGTGTGTCAAAAGTATTTAGAGCATCAGGGAAGCCGTCGAGAAACTGTTTGACGCGATTCTCGAATCCCGCCGGCAGGTCCATCATCAGGCCGCCGATACGGAAATAGCTTGGCGTCATCCGCCCGCCCGAGGCGGATTCGATGATGTTCAGAATCTTCTCGCGCTCCTTGAACGTGAACCAGAACGGCGTCATCGCACCCATGTCGAGACACGACGTGCCGAACCAGACCATGTGCGACGCGATCCGCTGCAGTTCGCACATCAACACGCGGATGATCTGCGCCCGTTCGGGGATCTCAAGCCCTAGAAGCTTCTCGGCCGCCATCACATAAGCAAGGTTGTTCCCGAGCGGATTGAGATAATCCATCCGGTCCG
>DAIOWA010000180.1:0-6051 GCA_036758705.1 Pyrinomonadaceae bacterium
TCTTCACGGCGTCCTGGGCGTTGTCGTAGTCGTCGCCGAGTTTTTCGGCACGTCCATATGCAGCGGTTGCTCGGACGCGGTCGCCTTTGGCGTCGTAGGCATTGCCCATCTTGATGTTTGCCCAGACCTCGAGCCACGCGGGACTCAGGTTACCGGCGATCGTTGCTTTGAAATTATCGATCGCGAGATCGTAGTTTCGCTGTTCGAGGAAGAGCAGGCCGAGGTGATAGTAGATCCAGGAGTTCGACCGATCGAGTTTCAACGCGGCTTCAAACTGCGCTTGAGCCTCAACGTAGTTGCCTTCCTTAAACTGCTCGATGCCGCGGCGGGCGATTGAGGATACACGAAGCTCCGGCGAGATCCGAAGCAGCTTGTAGTTCGGGTCGATCACGACAGCGAGCGGCTTGCCGGTCGATTCGATGTTGAAATCGGCCGACGTATCCTGCATATCGAGCGTGACCGTCTTTAACCCCGCCTCACCTTCCGATCGAAGCTGCACGTCGACTGGCAGACGCAGATTGTCGTAGTTCTGCTTGACCGTGCCGCGGGCCACGAACTTGCCGCCTTTGGTGCGGAGGATCAGGTAGTCTGCCGTAAACTCGGGTGCTCCCGTACCTTCGACCCAACGGGCAAAGAAGTATCGCATCGGCTGACCGGCCACTTTGTCGACAAGCTTCTCGAAATCGTCGATCCCGACATTCTTGCCGCGATTTTCCGAGAGATACGTTCGAAGCAGTTGATCGAATTTTTGAGTGCCGAGCGTATCGCGGAGCAGCTTATAAACAAGCGCTCCCTTCCCGTACATGATGTACTGATATGCCACTGACTGGTCGTCCAGATTCGCCGGTGCACGCAGCAGCGACGCGGTCTGTTCGAACGTCAGAGCCTTCTCGACCAGCTCACGACGCAGCCCATCGAGCTTTGCCCCATCGAGCGTGCTTTCACGAAGCGCATATGCAGAATATTCCGCCAAACCCTGTGACAACCATGCATCGTCAAACGACTTCAACCCGACCGTCAATCCCCACCATTGATATGCAGCCTCACGCTGCAGCCGCTCTTCCGTCACGCCGCGTTCCTGTTCAAACTCGCGGCTCGAAACGAAGAGCATTCCCATCGACGAATAAAAGTCGAGGCTCTCATCGTCGATCTGCGCGACGATCAGCTTTTTACCGAAGTCGGCGTTGCCGAACTTCTTGGTGTAAAACTCAAGCGCCTTGCCGAGAGTCTCGCCGTAATTCTGCACCAGCGTGTCAAAGCCCGGACGCGTGTTGAACTGGATCTCGTATTCGCCGATCTTCAGTGTTCGCGGGTTGAATTTTCCGTACGCGAAGTTGCCGATCAGTCCCGGCTTTTGCTGTGTGAAGCGAAACTTTCCGCCGGCCGAAGTCACCGGCGTATCGCTGTATCCGACCATCTGCATCCCACCGGGAACCGCGATCGTTACGTCAGCCGCAGCCATATCTGCCGCATAGTCATGGAACGGAAACCACCGAGCTGCATACATCAAATAACCCTGATCCTCGCCAACGTACGCGAGCCGTTTGCTCAGCAGCGGTCCGCCGCTCGGCGTGTTCAGAATGCCGCTGTACTTGAACCGAAGTGTTACCTGCGTGCCTTTCGTTATTGTGTCACCAAAATCGATCCGGACGCTCGGGCCGAGATCCGATACGCCGACCTGATCCTGTACAAACGTGATACCGCCAGCGGTAGCAGCAGTCGCCGCAGGTGTTCTCGCCGGACGCGCAGATGCGGGCATCGGAGTCGTAACCGCACCGCCTGCCACTCGCGTGATCGTGTCGATCTTCAACGAGCCGTTCAGCTCAAACGAAACGTTCCGTCCGTCCTCGAGCATCGTGAACGTCACATCCGTCGTTGCCGTCAGCTTGTTATCGTCGGGCGCGAGCTGGGCGTCGATGACATATTTCGTAACATCGAAATCGGTCCGCTTCACCTGCTGTGCGTGCAAAGTCGAAAAAAGCCCCGCAAGGCAAAGGGCAAGGACGGGAATTCTATATAAACTCTTCATTTTAGAGATCCGACACAATTTGAAAACCGCTGTGCTTTCTTAAGATGTTTGCGCCCCGTTTACAGTTTGCCCCATCGCATAAACTTACCGCACATAAATCGGGTTCGACATAATCCACGGAGCTTTGTCGAATGGCTCGCCGAGCTGGTCCAAGTATGCCTCAACACGATAAGTGCCTGTTTCAGTTACATTTAACGAGAATTCAGTCGCGTCCGGAAACTCGGCTGTCTTCGCTCCGTTCCGGAATACGACCATTCTCGAAGCACCGGGTGTAGTTGCGGACAGCTTCACACCTGCTCCCAACTCGATGTCATCACCCATTATACGCCTTCCTGGGTGACCGATGTCAGTACCACCTGCGGTAGCGGGTGGTTGGACGTTGCCATCAGACGACGGCGGATCCGCATAAAACGAAAACCCTGTCGTATCCCCCAACACATCAAACCCCACAAACGCATGCCCTCGCCGCAGGGCCTCAATGACAGATTCGCGCGTCAGCGGCGTGCCGGATTCGAGCAGGACGTGCATTCGCACGATGCGGAATACCGTCTCATAAGGGTCGAGCTTGAAGCCGATGTGCTTGTTGCCTTCGTCATCAGCGATCAGATAGTAACCCTTGTTCGAGTGAGCATCGGCTCCGGCGGTCAAAAGCAGCCGCTGTTCGGCTGCGATGTTGTCATACCTCGCCAGATAATCGTCGTTGCGGCGAAGATATGATGCGATCGTCACCTCCGGGTACGAGCCAAATGACCACAAGATATCCCCCACCGCCGTGAAGATATTCGCCCGCTTGAAATTGATGTGCAGGCTATATGCCTCGATCCCATCAAACCCAGCTACACCCGAGCGGTTTCGGTCTGGATAATTATTGATCGCGATCCGTCCTTCGGAATGGATCTTGTCGAGAAACGTTTTCGAATCGAGCTTCGCGAACGACGCAGATTCGGGCGAGCCCGGCAACAGCAGAAAACGCCCGCCGTCGTTCGCATCCACCTCCTGGCCATTCACGAACAACGTCTTCCCATAAGTGCCATTGAGGGTCAATGCCGACGTGTCGTAGTTCTGATCGTAATGCTCCGTCATCACAACGAAGTTTAGATCGTTAGAATTCGCGGCCTTAATCAACTCTTCAAACGTCCCCGTGCTATGTCCGCCGAGAGACGTATGCACGTGCATTACGCCCGTATACTCGGTGTATCCCGGAAAGGTCCCGCGCGCCGGGTCTAGCTTTCCATACAAACTTATCTTGTTGCGAAGCTGCCCTATCTGGTATCGGCGATAAACAAACGGCAGCTGCACCGCCACGAGTACAGCCAACAGAATGAGTAAGATCTTTCGAAGGATTCTCAAGTACGTTTTTCCATTGGTTCATTCTTGTTCCTCTTGTTCTGTGGTTCGCCTTCAGTCGTTAACCACAGAACAAGATGAACAGGAACGATCAAGAAAGGAAATCAACGGAAACAACTTTCTCCGCGATCTGCCTGCCCAGAGCGACAACTTCCTGATGTGCCGGATGGCCGGTGTAAAAATCCAGAGCCTCGCGGTCCGGATAGACGGCAATCAATCCCGTATCGAACGAACGCTCAAGATGCAGGATATCGCTGCCGACGTTGAACGACACGATGTTTGGTATCACGTCCGGTAATCCCCGAAGGCGTGCGATGTGATCGGCCCGCTGTTCTTCAGTGGTTCCTTCTTTATATTTCCAGCAGACTATATGAGTAAGCATTGTTTATAGAAGAAACAATAACATACGCGCTAACACACACTTGCGTTGAAAACACGCATCGAAACTGCTGTAATAACCACCTCAACCCCAAATTTGCGCATGCGTTGCGTGTGCATAATCAACAGCAAAGGAACTGCGAGAAACGGATGACTGAAACGAATGGTGATCTCGGAGCGTTGTATAACGACCAGGTGTCGAAGGCCAAGATATGGCAGGTGATCGGCGCGTCGTCGCTCGGCACGGTGATCGAGTGGTACGACTTCTATATCTTCGGCAGCCTCACTGGCATAATCGCGCCGCTATTCTATCCGCCTGAGAATCAGACATTTGCATACATCGCTTATCTTGCTACGTTCGCCGTTGGCTTCATTGTGCGTCCGTTTGGCGCCCTGTTCTTTGGGCGGATCGGCGATGTCGTCGGGCGAAAGTACGCGTTTCTCGTGACATTGCTGATCATGGGCGGATCGACGGCGATCATCGGATTTCTGCCGACGTACGAGACCATCGGTTGGGCGGCGCCTATCGCCTTATTGCTGGTGAGAGTCCTGCAGGGCCTTGCTCTCGGCGGCGAGTATGGCGGAGCGGCCGTCTACGTCGCCGAGCACGTACCCGACAACAAACGCGGTTTCTATACATCGTTCATCCAGATCACCGCGACGCTCGGATTGTTTATGTCGCTCATCGTGATCTTGATCGTGCAGAATATGATGACGTCGGAACAGTTCGCCGGGAAAACGGGTGCTATCAGCGGCTGGCGGATACCTTTTCTCGTTTCGATATTTCTAGTTGTCATCTCGCTCTACATTCGTCTCCGGATGGAAGAATCGCCGATCTTCCAGCACGTCAAGTCATCGGGCATGACTTCCGCCAACCCGCTGATCGAGGCGTTCACCAAATGGGAAAATCTTAAGACCGTGCTGATCTCGCTGTTCGGAGCGACTGCGGGGCAAGGTGTGGTTTGGTACGCGGGTCAGTTCTTCGCGCTTTTCTATCTTCAGACGATCCTGAACGTCAACGCGGTTAGCTCGCAATATATCATTGCCATCGCGTTATTGCTCGCGATGCCGTTCTTCGTTTTCTGGGGAGCATTAAGCGACCGGATCGGCCGTAAGTGGATCATCCTCGCCGGATGTTTGCTGGCGATGCTTACATATCTGCCGATCTATCACGCGATGCAATCAGCGGCGGGTTCCAATGTAGAGACTGCAAGTTCACAACCCGATCCGGTAACGGGCGCACACAGACTGACGCCGCAGACGCCTGCTGCCGATGGTTCAATGAAGCCCGCTGAAAAGGTTCTGCCATACACGAGCCTCAGCGATCTGCTATCAAATCGCTCGGCGCAGATCCTGATACTGCTCGTCTTCATACAGGTCTTCTGGGTGACGATGGTCTACGGCCCGATCGCGGCGTATCTGGTCGAGGCGTTCCCGGCGAAGATACGATATACAGCCTTGTCCCTGCCGTATCATATCGGCAATGGAGTGTTCGGTGGGCTGCTTCCGCTGATCGGCGTATCGTTGATCGCCCAGACCGGCAACATCTACGCGGGCCTCTATTACCCGATGATCATCGCGGGCATCACGTTCGTAATCGGCGCGATCTTCCTACGCGAAACGCACGGCCATCGCATCTGGGAAGAGGTCAAGACAGAATCGAATTAATTGGTGAAGCTCGCAGCTTTTGCAGTGTCCGCTGTCGCGGCGGCCGTATTGCCCAGCTTCGTATGAATGCGAGCCCGCCGTTCGTAGTACACCTTTGACGGCGCCAGTTCGATAGCGCGATCCATATCCGCAAGGGCTGCCCGAAGGACTGCGGTGTCCTTGGAACCGTCGTACGGAATCCCCTTCAATGCCGCATCCGACCGGGCAAGCGTTATTGGTGTCTGCCGAAGCGTCGATGCGAGCGAATAGAAGCCGGCAAAACTCCTTGTTGCGCTGCCACGCGACCTTGTCAGCGACGCCTTGAATCGTTGCAAGTCCTCACTTGTCGTATTTTCCGGGACCAACTCAATTCCGCGCGAAAATGTGTCCAACGCCGATCGCTCAAGTGAAGTAGCCGTTTGGAGTTCCGTGAGTAGTGACTGCTTGTATCCCGTTTCGCTCTTAACACCGTTCATTCTGTTATTCGCGTGTTGGGTGAATGCGACCAGGGCATTAAGTATCTTCTCGCAATCACTAACGGAGATCATCGCGGCCCCTTCGAGAGTTGTGGACGACAGTTCTCGAAGGCGTTCGCGGGTAAAGGCTTTTGTGACCGCGCCGCGAAGATCGATGACGACCTGCTCTTCCGT
>DAIOWA010000181.1:0-6036 GCA_036758705.1 Pyrinomonadaceae bacterium
CCGCGACCGCCGTATCCCCAAGCATCGTCTCCGGCCGAGTCGTTGCGACTGTGATCGTGCGATCTGTGCCGACCACCGGATATTTCAGATAGGTGAGTTTGCCGTCCTTCTTCGTCTCTTCCTTTACCTCAAGATCGGAAAGCACGGTCTTGTCCTTCGGGCACCAATTGACGATCCGCAGGCCTTTGTAGATCCAGCCTTCGTTGTAGAGCGCAACGAACACGCTTCGGACGGCCTTCGACAGATCCTCGTCCATCGTGAATCGCTGACGCGACCAATCGACAGAGGCTCCTTCACGCCGCATCTGTTCAGTGATCGTGTTGCCGTACTGCTCCTTCCACGCCCATGCTCGGCGGACGAACTCCTCACGCCCGATGTCGAGCGGCGATTTGTTCTCGTCCTTCTTTAGCTGCTCAACGACCTTGCGTTGGACCGATATCCCCGCGTGATCCGTACCCGGCAGCCACAGCGTTCGATAGCCCTGCATCCGCTTCCAACGCGTCAGCACGTCCATGATCGTGTGCTGGAGTGCATGGCCCATGTGCAGGCTTCCCGTTACATTCGGCGGCGGGATAACGATCGAATACTTCGGCGCGTCCGGGTCCTGGTTGATCTCCGGACGGAAAAATCCGCTGGATTCCCAGCGTTCGTAGTGGCTGTGTTCGGCTTCCTTTGGGTCGTAGGCCTTCGCGATTTCCATAAGTCAAAACCTAGATAATAAAACAAAAACGGCCCGCTTTCATCTCTAAGACAAAAACGGGCCGCCCGATAAAGCTTTCAGCTTCAATACTTTTCGGACAGCTTCTCGACGACACGCTGAGCGATCATCTCGATCAATTCCGGCGAGAGCGTTACAACCTGCTTATTACCGCCCTGTTCGACCGCATTTGCAGGCGACGTGATCTCAATCGGATCCTCCGCACTCGGCGAAAGGTCGAGCAGATCGACATCATCGAATTTAAACGCCGCCCCTGTCGTATCGAACCGGTTCTCCATCCTGATCGTGTCCTCGCCCACGGTCGGCGGCGGAGCAGCGGCCTCGACGGGCTGCGGGCCGGTTTCATTTAGCGGTGCCGTATCCAGGGGAGTAAGCGTCGCTGATTCAGCTTGACGGTCGCGCATATCCGCCGGCTGCCAATTCTCGTAAGAGATCGTGTTTTCAAAATTACTTGGATCTTCCGGAACTTGCTTTTCATATTCGGGTCGAAATCCAAATTCTGTCTCGACCGATGGCGTCGCGGGAGGGGCCTCCGGTTCCGCCGTTATCGGCTCCGAAGGCGTTTCAGCGGCCTCGCCTGCGGTTGTCGACTCCGCGGCAAATGCGGCCAGATCATTATTCGCATCGGACACCGAATAACTGGTCTCGATCATTTCATCATCGATCCCAACGTCGGATAGATCTTCGTTCGAATCGCCTGAAAGGCTCTGCTCGTAAAGGTTCTCAATATCATCCGGAGCCGGGACGGTCGTGGTCGATGCCTCAGCCGCCGGTGCGTGAACCTCGTAACCGAGATCGTCAAAAACTCGAGCTTCAGATGCCGTAGTTTCGGGTTGTGAACTGACAGCAACTGGTTCCTCGACAACCGCAGGCACTTCGATCACCGGAGATGGTTCAACTACGTTGGGTACTTCAGTAGGCGCTTCCGGATCGACTCGATGCGAAGCGTCCATCAATTCGTTGACCTGTGCGATAAGCTGCTTGATCGACTGAAACGGCTTTGTTAGATAGGCATTCGCTCCGACGCGTGTGGCCTCCGCCTCATCGAATGGTTCGAAAGAACCCACAAGCAGTATGACCGGAACTCCACGTGTCGCCTCGTTCGCACGGAGCTGTTCGCAGATCTCATATCCGGTCGGGCCGGGCATATTGACGTCAGCCAGTAGGATATCAGGCGTTTCGGATGCCAGATGCGCCAGAGCGGCATCGCCATCGCCAACCGTCACGACATCAATACCTTCATCGGCAAATGTCAGATTGACAACCTTCTGGATCGTGATCGAGTCGTCGGCCAGTAAAAGCTTTCGTTTGGACACTTGCGAATCTGCTCCTATAGAGTTTGGGATCGAATTGAAATATTGTTGCAAAACTATCACCTTGACGTGGTTTGCGTCAAGAAATTGCCTAAATATTACGACTCTCGTGAGGTTACGAGGGTCGTAATCGCGGTCCGAAGCTGCGAGTTGGTGAACGGTTTTGGCAGAAATCCGGCGGCTCCAGACGAGATCGCCTTCGCCGATGCCCGAGGATCGCGATCACCGGTCATTATTAGAACCGGGATCTTCGCGAACCGCTTGTCTTTTTGCATGAATTTTACGAGATCATTGCCGTCGATGTACGGCATATTGATATCGATGATTGCTCCGACGAACTTCGCACCAGACTTCAGGGCGTTGTATGCGTCCTTTCCATCCTTCGCGGTCGCCGCGACATACCCTTCGCCCTCGACGACCGTCTGAACCAGCTTGGAAAGTGCCGGATCGTCATCCGCGATCAAAATAAACTGCTCCATACCTAGTAGATGCCACCTGCCCTATTTTGTACGTATTGCCACCAGCTCCGCGGCGAGCCGTATCGCTGCCCTCATGCTTGATTCGTCCGCAATGTTCTTGCCCGCGATGTCGAAAGCCGTCCCGTGATCGACCGATGTCCTTATCAACGGCAACCCGAGAGTGACGTTTACCGACGCTCCAAATGAGAGCGACTTCACGGCGATCGTCGCCTGATCATGATAACAGGCCACGACTAGATCGAACTCGCCGCGATACCCGCGAAGGAATATCGTATCGGGCGAATATGGCCCAGAGATGTCAATTCCCATCTCTCGGCATCGTGTGATCGCCGGTTCAATTTGCCTCGCTTCTTCATCACCGAACATTCCACCTTCCGAGGCGTGCGGATTTATCCCCGCGACCGCGATCTTTGGCCGCTTGCCGATGAAATCCGGCAGCGTGCGATCGGCAAACTCTATCAGCTTAATTAGCGAATCCGTTGTAACCAGTGCGATCGCGTTCTTTAATGATACGTGTGTGGAAAGAAGGACGACACGAAGCTTCTCCGCGAAGAAGCTCATCGCAAACTCTTCCGTATCGGTCAGCGACGCGAGAAATTCGGTATGTCCGGGATAAATGTAACCGGCCAGTTTAAGCGCATTTTTGCTTATCGGCGCCGTCGCGATCGCATCGATCGTCCCAGCCTTCCACAGATCTACGGCTGCCTCAATATTCTTCGCCGCGGACCTTCCGGTTGCCTCAGTCTCGATCCCGAACTCAACTTCATCTACAAGATTTGCTTGATCGATGACCTCGACCGATCCATCAGATACTGCATTCGCTCCGAATTCGACAAACCTTGCGCCTAAACCCAGTTCTCGAGCCGTCCATTCGAGATTCGCTCGATCTCCGATCAGCAGCGGTCGGCAAACATCAATGATCGACGGATCCGAGACCGCCTTGATAACGATCTCAGGCCCGATCCCGGCAGGATCGCCAACCGTTATTCCAATCACCGACGATGTCGTTTTGGTTCTCATTTTCACGGCCTCGTTCATCTTCGTCATCTTGTTCTGTGGTGAAAAAAAATGCCTACCACAGAACGGGAGGAACAAGAGGAACCAACCCCCAATAAACAATCATAAGAAAAACCTCCGTGAAGTTTCTACTCACGGAGGTTCAAAAAAAGTAAACAACCTGATCAGTCAGCTTGTCGCCGAATAAAAGTCGGCACATTCAGATCTTCGGCCGCGGCATCCTGCGGAATGTAGATCGGCGAGCCGTTCACGACCTGCTGAGCTTCATATGCGATTGGCTTCGGCTGCACCGCCTGCACCGCACTGTCGAATCCGGTAGCGATAACGGTGACTTTGATCTCGTCGTGCATATCGTCGCGAATGACGCTGCCCCAGATAATGTCGGCGTTCGGATCGGCCTCGGCCTCGATCATTCCGATCGCGTCTTCGATCTCGCCAAGCGGCATATGCGGCCCGCCGGTAACATTGATAAGCGCAGCCTTCGCACCCGAGATCGAATTCTCTTCAAGGAGCTTGTAATCCAAAGCAGAACGCATCGCCATCGACGCTCCGTTCTCGCCCTTGCCCGCTCCTACCCCCATCAACGCGACACCGCGGCCGGTCATAACCGTGCGAACGTCGGCGAAATCCAGATTGATGATCCCAGGTGTGGTGATCAGATCCGTGATGCCCTGAACAGCCTGAAGCAAAATGTCGTCGGCTCGGCGAAATGCATCAACAAGCGTGATCTTCTCTTCGACCTCGCGAAGCTTCGAGTTCGGGATAGTTATGATCGTATCGACGCATCCGCGGAGTTCAGCCAGGCCTTTCTCAGCCTGCTGCATTCGCTTGCGTCCTTCGACGTTGAACGGCTTCGTCACAACCGCAACGGTCAACGCCCCAAGCTCGATCGCGAGCGAAGCAACGACCGGAGCCGCACCGGTTCCGGTTCCGCCACCGAGTCCTGCGGTCACGAACACCATATCGGAGCCTTCGAGTACGTCGAGAAGCTTCTCATGATCTTCGAGTGCGGCTTCACGGCCGACGTCCGGATTCGAACCCGCGCCTAAGCCCCGTGTCGATCGTCCGCCAAGCTGGATCTTCATCGGCGCCTTCGACGCGTTCAGCGCTTGAAGGTCTGTGTTCGCGACAATGAACTCGACGCCGTTTATTCCCGCGTCGATCATTCGGTTAACAGCGTTTCCGCCGCCGCCGCCAACACCAACCACCTTTATCCGTGCTCCGGTAATAGGTGGTTCGTCGATAAACATCTTAAGGGTACCGTTGTTCATTTAGTTTTCTTCCGTCAATAGCCAACGCGTTTCGCTGACCGCAAAAAGCATAAAAATTCAAATGTCCGGCTTGAAAGGTTGAAGGTTCGGGTTCAACTATATCTTGTGCTGACGGACACACAGCATACAACGATTAGTGGTAAAAATCCAGCCGTGAGGCGGCATTACTTGAACTTTTCGCGAAAATTTTCAAACCAAGCCGCGACCTTATTCGAACGTGCCCTTCCATGTGTATTCATCTCGCGCACTTGCGAGCGAATTGACGATATTGCGAGTCCGCTCGCGACTGCCCACGCGGGATTCTGAACCTCGCCCGCGAGCCCGCCGAAGTATCGATCGTCAAGAAATCCAAGGCGCGTCGGAGCATCGAAAACTTGCTCGGCGATCTCGACCATTCCGCGAGCAAGCGACCCGCCGCCAGTAAGAACGACACCGCTCGGGATCGACGATTGCGTCTTCGCGATCTCGTGCGCGATGTGCTGAAGCAGCTCGACAGCTCGCGGCTGCATGATGTCGCACAAGATCTCTTTCGACAGCCGACGTGATTCGCTGCGGCCAACGGGTACGATCTCGATCACCTGCTGCCGCTCTTCGTCGTTCATCAGAAAGGCCGCAACGCATCCAAAATCGCGCTTGATCTTATCCGCCTCCTGCATCGAAACGCGAAGGCCGTGAGCGATGTCCTTGGTGAAATGCAAACTGCCGAACGGAAACACGGCAGTGTGCTGAACGGCTCCGCGTGAAAAGATCATTATGCTTGTGATCTCGGAGCCGATGTTTACGAGAGCGCATCCATATTCTTTATCATCGTCGGTGAGCGTGCTCTCCGCCGCCGCCAGCGGTTCGAGCATCATCCGCTCAACGCTCAATCCTGCACGTCGAATGGCCTTATCAAGATTCTGCCGTCCTGCGCTCGGACCGATCACGATGTGTACAAGCGATTCAAGCCGCGCTCCGCTCATGCCGACAGGTTCGGTAATTCCATCTTGTCCGTCGATGATAAACTCCTGCGGCAAACGGCTGAAGATCTCCCAGCCAGCCGGAAGCTGCATCGCACTCGCGGATTCCACGGCCCGGTTTACGTCCTCTTCTGTGATCTCACGGCCCGCTCCAGCGACAGCTACAACGCCCGCTTTATTCTCACCGCGGAAATGTTCGCCCGATAGATTCACCATCGCGGCCTCTCCCTGAAGGCCGCTGACTTTTTCAGCCTCGGTCACCGCACGCCGAATGGACTC
>DAIOWA010000182.1:0-6024 GCA_036758705.1 Pyrinomonadaceae bacterium
ACTTTCTATACCTGAGAAATCTAAGCGAAAATGATATGTATATTTATTCGGCGAAATCATAAGGTTATGGCAGAAAGCATCGGATTATCGGAGAAGTTCAGGATTTTTGAGAACTCGGCCGCATCGGACCTGGGCGATTTCACTACATCGCGACGGGTTCTGCGAATATCAGTACTTGCGGTCATCATTGGTTTGGCAAGCTCGGTGATCGCTTTCTTGCTGCTTCGTTTGATCGCCTTTTTTACCAATCTCTTCTTTTTCCAGACACTCAGCTTTTCCGGAGATACATCACCCGCCTCAAACACTTTGGGCATCTTCATTTTGGCAGTGCCCGTGATCGGCGGACTTATCATCGGCCTGATGGCTCGCTATGGTTCGGACCGGATCCGCGGTCACGGAATCCCCGAAGCTATCGAAGCAATACTGCTCAACGGCAGCAAGGTTCAGCCGAAGATCGCGTTGCTCAAACCGCTCTCATCGGCGATCTCCATCGGGTCCGGCGGCCCGTTCGGAGCCGAGGGGCCGATAATTATGACAGGCGGCGCGTTCGGCTCGATGATCGCGCAATTTTTTCACTTGACGAGTGCTGAACGAAAGACGCTGCTTGTAGCCGGAGCCGCCGCGGGTATGTCCGCTACCTTTGCGGCTCCGATCGCCTCCGTCCTGCTTGCCGTTGAACTACTGCTGTTCGAGTGGAAACCCAGAAGCCTCATCCCAGTCGCCCTCGCAAGCGCCGCCGCCGCGATCGCCAGAATATACATACTCGGACCGGGGCCTCTTTTTTCCGTTCCCGTCCACCCGTCTAACGTTGGCCTCGATGGCTTGGCCGCGTGTCTCGTAGCAGGCATCATGGCCGGCCTTCTCTCGCTCATACTCACAAAGGCCGTATATGCATCTGAGGATCTCTTTGCAAAACTGCCGATCCATTGGATGTGGTGGCCCGCGATCGGCGGACTCGCTATCGGCTTAGGCGGACTCGTCTTCCCGCAGGCTCTCGGCGTAGGATACGACACCATCGGATCACTGCTGCAGGGGAACGTTCCGTTAAAGATGATCGCCGGTATTCTGATCGTCAAATCGGCCATTTGGGCGATCTCGCTTGGCTCCGGAACGTCCGGCGGTGTGCTGGCTCCATTGTTGATGATGGGCGGAGCACTCGGCGGGATCGAAGCACTGGTACTGCCGGCCGAAGGAGCAGGCTTCTGGCCGCTGATCAGCATGGGAGCGATCCTCGGCGGTACGATGCGCTCGCCGCTTACCGGTATCGTGTTCGCATTCGAATTGACGCACGACATAAACGTCCTGCTTCCGCTGCTGATAGCGGTCACGTCGGCCCACGCTTTCACCGTCTTAACTCTTGGCCGTTCGATCCTGACCGAGAAGATCGAACGCCGCGGTTATCACGTGAGCCGCGAATATGCTCTCGATCCGCTCGAGATAACCTTCGCGAGAGAAGTGATGCGAACCGACATCACGGTATTTTCGGAGAATCTCAGTATCAAAGATCTGGCAAAACTGATCCCGACCGACCTTGGCCGCCGAGTGCAGCATATGTATCCCGTAGTCGATAGCGACGACAAATTCGTCGGCGTTGTGACCAGACGCGACGTTCGGTCCGCCATTCAGAAATCGAACGAAACCGCACGTCTGGCCGACATCACCCGGTACGATGCCGCTGTCGTTTATGACGACGAACCGCTGCGCGTTGTCGTCGAGCGAATGGCCGAAACCGGACTGACGCGTTTCCCAGTAGTCGACCGCAATAATGATCGGGACCTTGTTGGATCGATCTCGCTTAATAACCTGCTCGCCGCACGCGTCGGACATCGCGAGGCAGAAACACGCCGTGAACAAGTTCTCCAATTGCCGCGGCTGAAAAGCAGGAACGGATCCGCCGCGGACCTTGCTGCCTGATGCTATTCGGTAGATCCTTGCAAAGAGGCTACACGTCTACTCATCGGCCTGAGATACCACGAAGCCACCGTCAGGATCAGAAGCAGCACCGGCGGAAACGTCTCGTTGAATGGATCACCCATCGCGAGATGTGAAACAAAAGCTCCGGACATCGCGAAGAAAAAGCCTGCGTAAGCCCACTCTTTCAAAAGCGGGAACCGGGGGATTAGCACGGCGACAACGCCCAGGATCTTCCAGATACCAAGTATCGTCAGGAGGTAGCTCGGATATCCGAGATGACTCATCATCGCCTCAACCTCCGGCTGCAGCCTGAACAACTGGACGATGCCGGTCGATGTCATTCCCAACGCGAGCCAGAGTGTGGCTATCCAATAGATGATCTTTTTCGTTCTCGTCATATCCGTTAGCGCAATTTTCCAACCGTGTCCTGCAGCCGATCGTGTGCCATGCTCAAGCCCGCGGCGTACGGCAGCTTCAGCATCTGATCCCGCAGCTCGGGCGAACGGTAGATGCTGTTGATGGTCAGCCTGCTCGTATCGTTCGTAACCGCTTCAAACTGCAGAAATTCAAGCTGAACATCAAACGGTGAATTGTCCATCTCGAACGTCCGCGTGATCTTTTTGTCAGGGACGAACTCATGTATCGTCCCGTTCGCCCGAAACACGACTGTTCCATCCGGTCCCGAGGTCTCAAACTCCCATCCACCGTGCTTTCTCGGCTCGAACTTAACGACCTTCACCTTCCCATACTCGTGTGACATCCACTGCTCGAAAAGCTCCGGCTCAACGTGAGCCTTGAATACCAGCTCCGCCGGCAGATCGAAATCCCGCGTTATCGTCAGGTCACTCTTTCCGTCCTCTGCGTGCATCTTTGTTTTCAGTTCCATAGTCTTATCACTTCCGACTTATCACTTTTTACTTCTTTCGGAGTAAGTGAGGAGTGATAAGTCGGAAGCGTCATTTTTTATACTTCTTCATCACCGCCTCAAGCTTGTTGAAGCGGTCATCCCACATCTTCCGAAACGGCTCGATAAAATCGGCGATCTCTTTCATTTTCTTCGGATTCAGGCTGTAGATTACCTCGCGGCCCTTCTGTTCTTGTTCGAGCAACTCGCACTCGGTCAGGATCTGCAGATGCTTAGAAACCGTCGGCCTAGCCGTATCGAAGTTGGACGCGATCGCACCGGCCGTCATCGATTGCGTCGCGATCAATACTAGAATCGCCCGCCGCGTCGGGTCTGCAATTGCCTGAAATACGTCACGTCTTAAGTTCATCGCGTAGTCACTTAACTACATATATAACATGTAGTCATTTAACTACGCAAGCAAAATCTTCACATCGCCAAAACTTTTTTCAAGTGCGGCGGATAAGTGGTACGGTAATGATGTTGAGCGTGTATGTTCATTCACTTTGAAGAAAGGCTTGCCGATTCTCCGTTCGTCGAACGCGTATGGCGAAGTCACAGCGATCGAGCAGATACATTCTCGTCCGTTGCCGCAGCGAATTGGGAGATGGTCGTCTCGAAACACGAGGGCAAAACGTCCTTCATCGTGCGCGGCCCGGAGACGCGAGGCTCGACGGTCGAATGTCCGGCGGAGGGCGAATGGGTCGCGATCAGGTTCAAGGTCGGAACGTATATGCCGCTCTTCCTGCCGGGTGATCTTCGCGACCGCAATGACAAAGTCCTGCCCGATGCTTCCTCTCGATCCTTCTGGCTTCAAGGCTCTGCGATCGAGCAACCGACCTTCGAGAATGCAGATGTATTCGTAAAGCGGCTTGTAGACCGCGGGCTGATAAAGATGGATCCGCTCGTCAGCTCTGCCCTGAATGGAGATTCGCCGCGGCTCTCGACTCGAACCGCTCAGCGCCGATTTCTTAAGATCGCTGGGCTCACGCAAACGTCGATCGAACAGATCCATCGTGCACGCCGGACGACGCTTCTTCTAAAACAAGGCAAGTCGATCGCCGACGCCGTCTTCGAGTGCGGCTACTACGACCAGGCTCATCTCACGCGGTCGCTGAAATACTACGTCGGCCAGACGCCCGGGCAGATCCTTCGCAACGAAACCCAGTTGTCGTTCTTGTACAATACCGACCCCGCCTGATCTTGTTACGGTATGGGTCTTTACTTAACTAAGGAGAGATTCATGCTAGCACTGGAAATTCAATCACAAGTCATCTCACGGCCGAGGCTTTGGGCCGGGGCGATCATCGGCGGGCTGACCGTCGCGTTCTTTATCTTTGACGGTTTCACAAAGGTCATCAAGACCGGCTTTTCGATCGAGGGTTCGCAGCAGCTCGGATATCCCGCCGAGACTGTTCCGACGATAGGCCTAATCCTATTGTTCTGCACGGCAGTTTACATCATTCCCCAAACACGCGTCCTCGGAGCGATCCTGCTGACCGGATATCTCGGCGGAACCATCGCGAGCCATCTACGCGCCGGCAACGGTTGGTTCCCGATCGTCTTTTCATTAATCTTCGGCGTACTCGTTTGGGCCGCCGCCGTCTTGCGCGAACCGCGCCTTCTTTCGCTGGTACTGTTGAACCAATGGCCCGAATCACAGATCGGAGGCCAAGAGTAAAATTGCGCGAGTAATTGCCGATATGTCATTTCAGGCTTATCTTAGGAACATCGAAACAAAGACCGGCAAGAGCCCCGACGACTTTCGCCGCCTCGCTGCGGAAAAAGGATTCGCCGAGAACGGCGAGCTTGCAAAGGGCATAAATGCGGGTGCGATAATCGATTGGCTCAAGGCGGATTTTCAGCTCGGCCACGGGCACGCGATGGCGATCGTCGCACTGCTCAAAGGCCGTGAGACATAGAGGAGAAACGCAATGCCCAACCTGCCGACCTCCGCGAAGTTCCTGTCGCGGACCTAAACGCGGCCATCGAGTATTACCAACAGAAGTTCGGATTCGATCTAGACTGAGGTCGCGTTCAATTTCGAAGATTTCTACGCAGGAATAAAAGCGGGAGAAAACACGTTTCATCTCAAACTCGTCGATGAACAAGATCCGTCAATTCCCTTTGCCGACGAAGGCGGGCATCTTCATCTTTATTTCGACACGGACGACGTCGCTGCGGTCGCCGAACGCCTAAAAGAAAACGGCGTCGCACTCGTCAAAGACGTTCACGACACCGATTGGCAAACCCGCGAGATCGTCCTTCGCGACGATCAGGGTCACACTCTATACTTCGGCCAACCGCTCACTTAGCCAGGGACAACTCCTGCATGATCGAACTCAGCTCGGCGATCTCCGACCGCGACCTCGCAACAAAGTTCTCGATCGCATCAACGACCACAAGCCGCGTCGGGGCAACACCATAAAACTCATGCACCTCGCGCTCGACCACAGTTACCGGACCATCGTCAAAATTGAACACGTTTCTGGATTCCAAAGTATCCGAATCGATAAGTTTAATAGCAGTCATCTTCATTCCCCCAACGGCTAGGGCCGTCGAAAGATGAAATTGCAAAGCATGTGCCAATCTACGTACGTGGCCTGGATACAATACTTAGCCTGCTCGAACCCATTCCAACAAATGCCCGGTTTCGTCGTTTTCGGTAGAAATATACCAATTGCGTCAAAGGAATGCTCATGCCGATTTTCGTGATATAGTGTCGCCCAACGAAAACGGAGAACTTATGGCAGTCAACTGGACAAAAGACGCCGACGAGGCGTTGGAGAAAGCAAAGGCTGAGAGCAAGCCGCTGCTTGTAGATTTCAGCGCGGCACCTGATTGAGGAGCCTGTCTGCGGCTCGAAGAGGAGGCGTACGAAGACGCCGGTCTGGCGTCGTTCATCAACGAAGATTTTGTCGCCCTCAGCGTTCACGTCAAAGAGAACCCGAAGAACTTTCACCGCTTTGACGCGTTCTGGACACCGACCGTTTTGATCCTCGACGCGGATGGCAAGGAGCGTTGGCGATTGGAAGGCTATCTTCCAAGAGACGAGTTTCACGCCTTTCTCGAAATGGGATTGGCCCGCGTCGCTCTCTGTAATAAGAAATGGGCCGACGCCGAAAGCCGCTACGCCGCGGTCATCGCCGATCACCCCGACTCCGTTTACGCGCCGCAAGCAGTCTACCTCCGCGGCGTGAGCGCAT
>DAIOWA010000183.1:0-6008 GCA_036758705.1 Pyrinomonadaceae bacterium
ACTCTATTCTCATCTATCTCATTGTTTACATGTTGGTCGCATTCATTCTGCCGACATATAGGGTCTGGAAACGAACTGGGATCAACCCTGTGACATTTGGCCGGACGGAAAGTGCTCATGATTATGTCGGAATGATGTTCAGGCTGGTCATGCTCATACTTTCTTTGGTGATCGCGTTCGGCGCGTTTTTTCCAAGCATCGAGGAATACCTCATTCCGATATTTTGGCTCGACAGCGTGGTCTTTCGATACGCGGGTTACGTTATGCTGGCCGTCTCCCTTGCCTGGATTGTTGCTGCTCAGCTTCAAATGGCGGACTCGTGGCGAATCGGAATCGATCAGGAGAAAACCCAACTCGTTACCACAGGCGTTTTCGGGATTTCGCGGAACCCGATCTTTCTCGGGATGCTATTTACCCTCTCTGGGATTTTGCTGGCGATGCCGAACGCATTTACTTTATTAGTCTTCGCCCTCGGCTATGCTCTGATTCAGATCCAGGTGCGGCTTGAGGAAGATCACCTAGTGAGAACGCACGGCGACGACTATCAGGCTTACGCCCACATTGTTCGACGATGGTTGTGATTAATGAAAAAGGGAATAAACTTGACAATATTTTGATATAGTCAATATAGTGAAGGCTACGATGAAAAGACCGCTGTCATCATTTTTTGTCCTTTTTGCCCTTGCCGGGAGTGTTCTGGCAGGGATGCCGCTTCATGCCGGCATGATGGACAGCAAAATGATGAAGTGCTGCAAAAAAGCGAAAGGTCAGGAACAATCGCCTTCTGCAAATGCGGCACGGTTATGTTGCGCCGTTAACTGTTCTGATCCGGCCCCGACGTCTTCTATTTCATCGTTTAACTTCTCACCGGCGATCGTAAATGTCTCGGAGTCGATCGCAAGGCGAATTGCAGATTTGTTAGGGAGACGTAGGCAATCACTATCGGCATTCGTCTCGATAGACGGGCCGCCCGTTCGTCAATCATCCCGTCCTAAATACATCCAACACCACCCGTTTTTAATTTAGTTCAGAGCCGTATTGCGCCTTTTTGACGGCATTCATGCGTCTAAAAGAGGCCGTTATTCGCGCGCGTTTTCGAAGCTCGAGTTTCTCCTGATGCCTTTTCTGTACGAGGTGTTATATCGGGAAATTCAGGGCCGTTGTGAATTCAATTCGGTTGAGGAGAAAATGAAAAATGAAAAAAATATTTCTATATGGAGCGATTGCTTCAGTTCTTGCGTTGACGATTATTGCGGCAGCGTGCGGTTCAGGTGCTCAACCCACCGTCGAGACCCCGGTCGTCGGAAAGGTTATCAAGACCGGCCCAGCGGGAAACAATTTGACTGTAACGCTGTCGAGCGATACGGGCACGCTGAAGTCGGGCGAGCAGGAGATCTATCTTGCCTTCACTGACGCCTCGGGTAAGCCGGTCGATGTCGGTTCCGTTTCGTTCAACAACCGAATGCCCGCGATGGGATCGATGGCTGAAATGAACAATGCAGCGACTTTGACGACCACAGGAACGCCGGGTGTTTATAGAGGAAAGATAGATGTCGAGATGGCGGGCGAATGGCAGTCCCAGATCGCGTACGAAGGACCAGCCGGAAAAGGCAAAGCTACCCTTTCGGTAACAGCAAGATAACCGCCAATGATCCATTGGATAATTGAATGGTCCCTTAAAAATCGCGGCCTCGTCATAGTGTTCTATTTGGGCATTGCGGCGGCCGGCTATTGGGCTCTCGTCCGCACGCCGATCGACGCGATCCCCGACCTTTCCGACAATCAGGTGATCGTGTTTACCGACTGGACGGGACGCTCACCGCAGGAAGTTGAAGATCAGGTTACTTATCCATTAGTAACCAACCTTCAAGGTCTTCCCGGCGTTCGTGTTGTGCGAGCCAATTCGGCCTTCAGCTTCTCGATGATCAATATTATTTTTGAGGATAATGTTGATCTGTATTGGGCCCGTACCAGGGTCTTAGAGCGACTTAATCTCGTAACAAAACAACTGCCTGGAGGTGTAGTGCCGACGCTAGGGCCCGATGCTACGGGTGTCGGGCAGATCTTTTGGTACACGGTCGAATCGGACGACATGAACCTGCGTGACCTGCGCACGGTTCAGGATTGGTTTGTACGTTACCAGCTCAATTCTGTGCCCGGGGTTGCCGAAGTTGCGTCGGTAGGTGGCTACGTTCAGCAGTACCAGATCGACATTGATCCGAATAAGCTGCGCGGCGTGAATATTCCGATCTCAACCGTCGTCGAAGCCGTTCAGCGATCGAATAACAACGTCGGCGGCAATGTCGTCGAGCAGGGCGGTCAGTGGGCCGTTGTCCGCGGTATCGGCTTGATCGGATCGATGGCCGATGTCGAGAACATCATGATAGGCTCGTCCGGCGGAACGCCGATCTATGTCAAGAATGTCGCGGAAGTAAAGCTGGGAAATGCCTTTCGCACGGGAGCCCTCGACAAGGACGGGAAGGAAGCAGTCGGCGGTGTGGTTATCGCTCGTTACGGCGTGAACACGCTCGAGGTTATCGACGCCGTAAAGCAAAAGATCGAAGCCCTGCAGCCGGGGCTGCCCGCAGGTGTTCGCATTGTTCCGTTTTACGATCGCACGCAGCTTATCAACCGAGCGACCGACACGCTAAAGTGGACGCTTATCGAGGAGCTGATCCTTGTCACTCTCGCCCACATTATCTTTCTTGCTCATTTCCGCTCAATTCTTATCGTCACGATCCCGCTGCCGCTCGCGGTGCTGATGTCATTTCTCTTTATGTATTTCATGGGCATCAGCTCGAATCTGATGTCGCTGTCGGGAATTGCGATCGCCATCGGCGTGCTTGTCGATGCCGGAATCGTTGTGACGGAAAACGCCTTCCGGTTCATGGAGCAAAAAAAGGTCGATCCGAAAGACCGCAAGGCGGTGTGGGAAACGGTTTTGGAGTCTACCAAGCTTGTCGGGCGCCCGGTTTTCTTTTCGATGGCGATAATAATCCTCGCCTTCGTTCCGGTGTTTGCATTGATCGGTCAGGAAGGAAAACTATTTCACCCGCTCGCTTTTACAAAAACCTTTGCGATGGCCGGCGCAACGGTACTCGCCGTGACATTAGTCCCCGTGCTTTGTACTTATCTGATCGGGGGGCAAAGTTCATGCCGAGGGAGACAATCCGGTTATGCGGGTTCTCCGCCGCTTTTACGAACCTACTCTAGTTCTTGCTCTTAAACACAGGTTGATCGGGGTCGGTATCGCATTGGTCTTGTTTCTTGGCGCAGTCCTTTTGGCGACCGGCATCGGCAGCGAATTTATGCCGCCACTAAATGAGGGCGATGTGATGTTCATGCCCGTGACCGATCCTGCGATCTCGATCGACGAGGCAAACAAGATCATGAGCAAGCAGGACGAGATGTTGAAGTCTTTTCCTGAAGTCGAATGGGCGGTCGGTAAAGCCGGGCGCGCCGAAACCTCGACCGATCCGGCTCCTATAAACATGAATGAAACCATCATTCATCTCAAACCGCCAGAGCAGTGGCGTCTGGGAATGACTCGCGAAGATCTGATCTCCGAAATGGATGAAAAGTTACGCATGCCCGGCGTCACAAACATCTGGACACAGCCGATCATAAACCGCATCGAGATGCTTACGACCGGAATTCGAACGCAGGTGGGCATTAAGATATTCGGCAACGATCTGAATCAGCTTGAGCAGTTGTCACGACAAGTCGCGGAGTCGGTCAAAAAAGTTCCCGGGGCAGTCGATGTTTATCCCGAACAGATCGGCGGATCACCCTATATCGATGTCAAGATCGACCGCCCGGCTGCGGCACGGTACGGAATCGACGTTGCGGTAATTCAGGATGCGATAGAGAAAGGTATCGGCGAAACCAATCTTTCTGTAACAGTCGAAGGACGGCGCCGCTTTCCAGTCCGTGTTCGATATGCAAAAGAGTTTCGCGATACGCCCGACGCATTGGGCCAAATCCCGATCGCGATGGCAAACGGCGCGACTGTTCCGCTCGCACAGGTTGCTGAAATTCGGTCCGTCGAAGGTGCAACGATGATCCAGAGCGAGAACGGACTTCTTCGAGGGACGGTGCTCCTGAATGTTCGCGGTCGTGATGTCGGCAGCTTTGTTGACGAGGCAAAGGAGACGATCGGACGCGATATCCAGCTCCCGGCGGGTTATTACATTGCATGGAGCGGGCAATACGAAAATCAGCAGCGCGCCAAAAGCAGACTGTTATTCGTCGTTCCGATCGTCTTGCTGGTTATCTTTGGCCTGCTTTATCTGACCTATCATTCTGCCCTCGAAGCGGCACACGTTTTGATGGCTGTTCCGTTTGCCCTTACCGGCGGCGTGTATCTGGTCTGGCTTCTGGATTACAACTTTTCGGTGACAGTATGGGTCGGCTTCATTGCCCTCTTTGGAACTGCCGTGCAGACGGCAGTCGTAATGGTCATCTATCTCGAAGAAGCAGTGGCGAAAAAGAAACGCGAACTTGGCGGTGCTTTTGATAGAAAGAGTCTGCTTGAAGCCGTGACAGACGGAGCCCTGCTGCGCCTTCGACCGAAAGTAATGACCGTTACCACCGTCGTCGCCGGACTTTTGCCGATTATGTGGAGTTCGAGCGCAGGGTCCGAGGTAATGAAGCCGCTCGCAGCTCCCGTGCTGGGTGGCATGGTTTCGAGTCTGCTTCATGTTCTGATAATCACCCCGGTTATTTTTTTCTGGCTGCGAGAGCGCGAATTGAAAAAACACGAATCAAAGGAGATCAATACATATGAAAACCAATAGAAGGATCGTAGGAAAGACGATCATCGTTCTGTCGTTCTGCTTGTTGTTTATTACGGCGACGATAAGCACGTCGGCACAGGTTCGGACGAAACCAACGAAACCAAAGGTGCAGACGGCCCGTGTCCTTATCACTGAAAACGGCTACTCGCGAACTAGCATCGTTCTTCGTCGCTCCGTTCCAACACGGATTACGTTCTTGCGACAAACGGACGCGACGTGCGCAAAGGAAATAGTTCTCTCTGAATACGGAATTAGTCGGCCGCTGCCATTAAACACGGCAGTAACGGTTAGCTTTACACCCAAAAGCTCTGGGGAGTTCAGCTTTGCGTGTGGAATGAATATGCATCGCGGAAAGCTGATCGTTCGATAATCGGATGTCCATTAATCGGCGCAAAACGATCCTGTCTCTAGCCATTGCGATAGCCGCGTTGCTCTCGTCGGTGAGTATTTTTGCGCAAACACAAACGCCGACGCCTGACACCTTATCCCGCTATCTAGATCAGATCAACGGTATGACGGCTGATGCCGCGGTTGCCTCTGCCCTTGAAAACAACGGCGAGATCCAGGCCTCACGGAAAGAGGTAGATGCTGCTCGTGCATTGGTCAAGCAGGCGGGGTTGCGACCTAACCCGAAGGTGACGGCGGATGTGGCCAAGCAGATCGGCTGGATGGACAACAATCAGACGGCGGAGGTTATGCTGCCGCTGGAACTAGGCGGCCGGCGTGCGGCCCGGGTCGCGGTGGCGAAGCGCGAATTGGAGATCCGCGAGTATGCATTGGCAAATCAGGAACGACTGCTTTCGTCGGAGGTCCGCGTCAAGTTCGGTGAGGCTCTTGCCGCCATCAAAAAACTCGAGGTCGCTGACAAGACGCTCGCCGCCGCACAACAAGGCTACGATCTTGTTGCCGCACGAGTCGCGGATGGAAAAACGGCACCGCTCGAACAAAACATCTTCCTCGTCGAGGTCAATCGTTTGCGATCGATCCGCGAAGCGTCCGAAGGCAGAATCGAGATTGCGATGTTCGAACTCCGCAATATGATCGGAATGAAACCCGAAGACCCGCTGAGACTTCGCGGTGATTTCATAAATCTGATCGCACCTGTTCCGGCGCTGGCGGCGTCTACTGACGGAGCATTGCGTGAACGTCCTGATCTGCAAGGGGCACGAACTATGGAACACCTGGCCGCCGCTCGCATTGAACAAGCTCGGA
>DAIOWA010000184.1:0-5994 GCA_036758705.1 Pyrinomonadaceae bacterium
CGACGCCGGCGACGAAGATGTTGATCTGCTTCTTGCCGTCGGAGAAAAATTCCTCGTGAAGTGTGTTGACGGCCTTTCGAACGTCGGCCGAGTCGATGATCGCGGAGATATTACGTTCGGACGAGCCTTGAGCGATCGCGCGGATGTTGACGCCATTGTGGCCGAGCGTCGAAAACATTCTTCCGCTGACCCCGGTGTGAAACCGCATATTGTCGCCGACAAGTGCGAGGATCGAGAGGCCGGTTTCGATGCGAAGCAGATCGATCTTCCCGATCGCGATCTCATACTCAAACTCGCGATCTACGGCGGCCTTGGCTCCGTTCGCCGACCTCTCCTCGATGGCAACGCAGATCGAATGTTCCGACGAGCTTTGCGTGATAAGGATGACGTTGATCTGCGAACGCGACAGTGCGTCAAAGAGGCGTTTCGAGAATCCAGGCACACCGACCATGCCGCTTCCCTCGAGATTAAGCACGGCGATCTTGTCGATGCTTGTGATGCCGCGGACCATCTCGGCGTCCGTCGATTTGGCTTCTATCAGCGTGCCGAAATCGTCGGGGGCGAACGTGTTCTTGACCCACACCGGAATTCCCTTCGCCATCACGGGCTGGATCGTTGGCGGATAGACTACCTTCGCACCGAAATGTGACAGCTCCATCGCCTCGCGATAAGTGATACGCGGAATGTCGCGGACGCTGCGGACGAACCGCGGATCGGCCGTCATCATGCCGCTCACGTCCGTCCAGATCTCGAGTACCTCGACATCAAGTGCGGCGGCGAAGATCGCTGCGGTGTAATCGGATCCGCCGCGGCCGAGCGTGGTCGTGTTGCCGTTCGCATCTGTGGCAACGAAGCCCGGAACGATTGTCAGGCCCTTGATATTCGCTTTTGCGACAAGTTCGTTGGTCGCCTTGAAATCGACGGCCGCATTGCCGAAATTCGAATCGGTGCGTATGAGGTCGCGGCTGTCGAGCCACGTGTTGCCGGTTCCGACGGACGTAAGATATGCGGAGGCGATCCGCGTCGAAAGCAATTCGCCGAAGCTAAGAATATTATCGAGCGTCCGCGTGCTGAGTTCTCCGATCAGCGCGACACCACGAAGGATGTCGGCAAGATCGTTGAATCGCGTTTCGATGTCGGCGGTAACGGTTTGATCGAGCGACAATGCCGTGATCGCAGCCGTGTGCTGTGAACGGATCTCGTCAAACTTCGCAACGTACGAGTCGTCGCCGCGTTCCGCCATCCTGCCCGCGTCGATCAGCTTATCGGTCGTGCCCTGCATTGCGGAGAGCACGACGACCGCGTCGCCTTCGACCTTGCGAACGATCTCAACAACCTTCTTAATGTTCTCAGCGTTCGCTACGGACGAACCGCCGAATTTCAATACCTTCATACTTTGCTCAAAATAACTTCGCGGACAGCATCGAAGTCTACGCCGATCTCGATCGCTTGTTTGGCCTTGCCTTCGAGGTCGGCTATCGACTGCGCAACCTCGCCGAACGTGCCCAGAATGTCCTTCACCGAATCGAACTTTACCGGATGCGCGGTTTCAAGAAAGATGCCGCTCCTGCCTGAGTCGTCGAGGGCTTTGTATCCGACGGCTCCGTGCGGATCCAGCATATATCCGGTCGTTTCATACACCGCCTTCATCGTCGTGACAGTTTCTTCGTCGCTGACGCTGACTGCAGAGAGGTTCTCCTTGATCGCGGGTACTTCGTCTCCGAGGATCTCAAGCAGCCGGACGAAGTTGCTCGGTTCCCCGATGTCCATTGCGTTCGATAGTGTGGCGATCGCGGGCCTAGGTTCATAGTTTCCGGTTCGCAAGAAATCGGGAACGGCGGCATTCGCGTTGCATGCCGCGATGAAGCCGGCGGAAGGCATTCCGGATGCGTGTGCGAGCAGCCCGGCGCATATGTTGCCGAAATTTCCGCTCGGGACGCAGAATACGGGCGGATCGCCCTGCCACTGTTTGAGTGCGAAAAAGTAGTAGAACTGCTGCGGCAGCCAGCGAGCGATGTTTATTGAATTCGCGGACGTTAGAAAAACTTTTGACTGAATGTCCGCATCGGCAAGAGCCGCCTTTGCCATCGCCTGGCAATCATCGAACACGCCATCGACTTCGATCGCTGTTACATTTCCGCCGAGCGTCGTGAGCTGCAGTTCCTGTATGCGGCTGACCTTTCCTTTAGGATAGAGGATGACGACGTCGATGCCTTCGACACCGTGAAAGCCTGCGGCGACCGCTCCACCCGTGTCGCCCGACGTGGCGACGAGCACGACCGTCTTCCGATCGCTGCCGAAATGACGCAGGCAGCGGCTCATGAATCGAGCGCCGACGTCCTTGAACGCGAGCGTCGGGCCGTGGAAGAGTTCGAGAGCGGAAATATTCTCCGTGAGGGGTACAAGCGGAAAATCGAAATCGACGGTCTCGCGACAGATTGTCCTAAGCGAGGCTTCATCGATCGCGTCGCCGATGTAAGGCCTTATCACTTCATAGGCGATCTCATCGTTCGGCATCTCGCAAAAGTTTGTGAGAAAGTCATAGGACAACTGCGGAATGCTCTCGGGAAAATAGAGCCCCTTGTCGTCCGGCTGGCCGAGGAGGGCCGCATCGCGAAAGGCTACGGAGGGTGAACGGCGGTTTGTGCTAAAGTATTGCATCTGAAGCGACCAACGCTTTATGTTATAACGCCCGCCCGCTCTATAAGAAATATGGATAGTATCCGTGTTCATGCTCCCGCAACGGTGGCGAATGTCGTATGCGGTTTCGACTGCCTCGGATTCGCTCTTGCGGAACCCTATGACGAGATCGTTGTTCGTAAGATCGATGAGCCGGTCATTCGGATAAGTCATCTGGATGATTTTGGATTGCCTACCGATCCGGAGCGGAACGTTGCCGGAGTAGCGTTGCGTGCGATGCTCGATTTGATCGATGCTGAGTTTGGTTTTGAAGTCGAGATAACCAAGAACATCAAGCCCGGCAGCGGGATCGGGTCGAGCTCGGCAAGCTCATCCGGAGCCGTCGTCGCGGCGGATCATCTGCTCGGCGGTCGTTTCTCAAAACTTGAACTCGTGAACTTTGCAATGGAGGGCGAGAAGCTCGCATCAGGCGCTCGGCACGCGGACAATGTGGCTCCGTGCATCTTTGGCGGATTCACGCTCGTGCGTTCGACCGATTCCCTAGACATCGTTTCGCTTAAGTTTCCGCCCCTGTTCGCTGTTGTCATTCATCCGCAAATAGAGATCAAGACCGCTGAAGCACGCGCGGTGCTGCCGAAAGAAGTTCAACTCCGCGATGCGGTAAAGCAGTGGAGCAACGTCGGATCGCTGGTCGCCGCCCTTGCCGCAGGCGATCTCAAACTGCTCGCCCGCTCGATGGAAGACCACATCGTCGAGCCGGCCAGGAGATCGTTGATACCCAACTTTGATGAAGTAAAAGAAGCGTCGCTTGCCGCGGGTGCTCTTGGCGGCGGGATCTCGGGCTCCGGTCCGTCGATCTTTATGCTGTGCGAATCCGATGAAGTCGCTGAAGATGTTCTCGATGCGATGGTCGAGGCATACGACCCGACCGGGATCGACTTTCAGATCCACGTAGGCGAGATCTCGCCGAGCGGCGTCAGGCTCGCGGAATAACATTGCTATTTGCGCTTTTCCAAACCTGCTAGAATTATCATTGGATGTTAACGCGAGAGTTAGAAGAAACATTGAGTTACGCGGTCGATCAGGCGGTCAAGTACAAGCATGAGTACGTGACGCTTGAACATTTGCTTTTCGCCCTGCTCGAAGATGGAGCGGCGCGCAACATTCTCTATCATTGCGGAGCAAACCTTGAAGAGATCGCCCGCGCTCTTGACGAATATTTTCAGAACACGCTCGAGAAGATGCCGCCGGAAGCGAAGCATATGCCCGAGCTGACCGCGACGTTTCAGTCGACTATCCAGTATGCTGTGCTCCAGGCGGAAGGCAGCGGCCAAGCATCTGTCGATGGCGGAAACATCCTTGCGGCGTTCTATCAGGCCGAACAGAGCTTCGCGGTCTACCTTCTTTTGCAGCAGGGTGTGACTCGGCTCGATATTCTCAACTTCATTTCGCACGGTATCTCCAAAGTCGATTCGGGAGATTTTCTTCCCGACGAATTCGACGAGGAAGGTTTCCCCGGCGGCCCGCCCGCACCAAAACAAAAACCACTTGAAAGCTTTACGACCGAGTTGGTCGCCGAAGCAAAAGAAGGCCGCATCGATCCGATCGTCGGACGCACGGCGGAGATCGAACGAACGATCCAGGTACTGTGCCGCCGAAAGAAGAATAATCCGCTGTATGTCGGCGAGCCCGGTGTCGGCAAAACCGCGCTTGCGGAAGGACTCGCGCTCAAGATAAGCGAAGGCGATGTGCCCGACGTGCTGAAGGATGCAAAGGTGTTTGCGCTGGATATGGGAGCGGTGCTTGCCGGCACGCGCTATCGCGGAGATTTCGAACAGCGCTTCAAGGCGATCATCAACGATCTCAAGAAGGAAGAAAACGCCATCCTCTTTATCGACGAGATCCACACGATCGTCGGAGCGGGATCCGTCCAGGGCGGATCGATGGATGCGTCCAACATTTTGAAGCCGGCACTCGCGGCTGGCGAGCTTCGCTGTATTGGGTCGACGACATTCGCTGAATACAAGGCTGCGTTCGAGCGCGACCGTGCACTTGCTCGGCGTTTTCAGAAGATCGAGATCGGCGAACCGACGATCGATGAGACGTTCCTGATCCTCAAAGGTCTGAAGAGATTTTACGAAGAGCATCACGGCGTGCGGTATACGACCGAGAGTTTGCGGACGGCTTCTGAACTCGCGGGCAAGTACATCAACGATCGATTCCTGCCGGACAAGGCGATCGATGTGATCGACGAAGTCGGTGCGGCGGTGAAGCTGCTGCCCGTGAGCAAGCGGCCGAAAACCGTGTCAGTGCAGATGGTCGAAAAGACGATCGCACGCATGGCCAAGATCCCACCCAAGACCGTCGTGGCCGATGAGAAGCAACGCCTTGCGAGTCTGCGTGGCGATCTTAAGCAAGTCATTTTCGGACAGAATGAAGCCGTCGATCGTGTGGTCGATGCGATCCAGATCTCGCGTGCGGGACTCGGACATCAAACGAAGCCCGTTGGTTCGTTCTTGTTCTCGGGGCCGACCGGTGTAGGTAAGACTGAGGTTTCCAAACAGCTCGCTGAACTTCTCGGCGTCGAGTTCATTCGCTTTGATATGAGCGAGTATGCCGAGCCGCACACGGTCTCAAGATTGATCGGCGCACCGCCGGGATATGTTGGATTCGATCAGGGCGGTTTGCTGACTGAAGCGATCATGCGCACGCCTCATGCGGTGCTTGTTCTCGATGAGATCGAAAAAGCACATCCGAACCTTTTCAATCTGCTGCTGCAGGTGATGGACACCGCGACGCTCACCGACAACAACGGCAAGAAAGCAGATTTTCGAAATGTAATTTTGATAATGACGACGAACGCCGGAGCTCGAGAACTTTCATCCGGCGGAGTTGGATTCAGAAATTCTTCGGACACGAAAGGAAATGCGAAAGGTGCGATCGAGCGCACGTTCACGCCCGAGTTTCGAAATCGACTTGACGCGTGGGTGCCGTTCAAGGCGCTTGATATTGAGATCACCAAGTCGATCGTCGACAAGTTCATCAACGAACTCAACGGACAACTTGCAGAGAAGCGCGTGCTCGTAAAACTATCCGACGATGCGCGTGAGTGGCTTGCGAAGAATGGATTCGATGCTCGGTATGGAGCGCGTCCGATGGCGCGATTGATACATGAAAAGCTCAAGCAGCCGCTTGCTAATGAAATACTTTTTGGGAAGCTCGCAAGCGGTGGAAGCGTCGAGGTCGGCGTGAAAGACGGCGAACTTGAGATCGCGTTTTAGCCAGTGTTTATCGATATGAAAAAGCCCGGCGTCTTTCAACGTCGGGCTTTTGTTTCCTTAGAAAGAGAGTAGG
>DAIOWA010000185.1:0-5992 GCA_036758705.1 Pyrinomonadaceae bacterium
GTCTTTTGGGCTATGATCGGGCTCAGGGGTAACGGCTTACGGTCGGATCGTTGTGCTAGTACCACAACAACGATCGAAACGATCCCAAAGACGGCAAAAACGACGCGCAGGTATGAGGAACCCCTGGTATCTCGACATTTCATGTGGACAAACTCCTTCGTTCAGGCCTTGCTTGGGGCTATGGCCTGACGGATCTAATGATCTTGATTGGCGGGTGAAACGTGCGGATTTGTGAAAACCAAAGCCAATATACAATGAATTTCACAAGATTTCCAGAGAATATGTACGCACGGAACCTCGCCCTTTGATTGGGTGAACTTGGTTGTATTGACGGAACAGATTGAAATCTTTCAATGACTGTCGCCAAACGCTGCCAATTCCGGATCAATGGGTGAATGTCCTAGTGTTGCGGTATATTCACCCTTTATACTGACTCAGGTTGGCCTTTTATGAACGGACAGATAACTGAATTTATCAAGCATCACTATCGGCACTTTAATTCCGCTGCGCTTATCGACGCAGCTCAGGCGTACAAGGATCATCTCGACGGCGGCGGAAAAATGATGATCACGCTCGCCGGGGCGATGTCGACCGCCGAACTCGGGCTGTCTCTTGCTGAGATGATCCGGCAGGATAAGGTGCAGATCATCTCCTGCACGGGAGCGAACCTTGAAGAAGACCTGTTCAATCTTGTCGCACACGACTTCTACGAACGCGTTCCGCATTATCGTGATCTGACCCCGGCCGATGAACAGGATCTGCTCGACCGTCATATGAACCGCGTGACCGACACCTGCATCCCTGAGATGGAGGCGATGCGGCGGCTTGAGAAGGCAATGGTCGATGTATGGACGAAGGCTGACGCGGCTGGCGAACAATACTTCCCGCACGAGTTTATGTATCAGGTGCTGAAGAACGGGTCGCTCGAAGAGTATTACCAGATCGACGTGAAGGATTCGTGGATGTACGCCGCGATGGAGAAGAATCTACCGATGGTCGTGCCCGGCTGGGAAGATTCGACGATGGGCAATATGTTCGCCGGTCACGTCATCACAGGCGACGTAAAGAATGTCCACACAGTCCGCACCGGCATCGAATATATGATGTCGCTCGCCGAATGGTACACCGCCAATGCGACCGACGATTCGACCATTGGCTTCTTCCAGATCGGCGGCGGCATCGCGGGCGACTTTCCCATCTGCGTCGTCCCGATGCTCCACCAGGATCTCCAACGCTCAGGAGTTCCCGTCTGGGGCTACTTCTGTCAGATCAGCGATTCGACTACGTCGTACGGTTCGTATTCAGGAGCGGTTCCCAACGAAAAGATCACCTGGGGCAAACTCGAAGCCTCAACACCGAAATTCATCGTCGAATCCGACGCATCCATCGTCGCTCCTCTTATGTTTGCGTATATTTTGGGGTGGTGAGGATGCTATAATCCGTGTCAGAGGTAGGATATGCTTACTCAAGTTGAGGCTGAAGTAGGGGTTGATGGCAGTGTTGTACTGCTCGAACCGCTGCGCTTGAAGAGGCGCAGTCGGGCTATCGTCACGATCATAGATGAGGGCGAAAATACAAAGCGATCCGACATGCCAAAAGAACGAGATGGGTTGCGGGAGATGTTCGGATCTATCAGCTTAGGCCGATCTATCGGACTCAATAATGATGAGATCGATGCCGACCTCGCGAAAGAATATGGCGGTGGGGAATAGCCTTTTCATCGACACCTCCGGATGGATGGCCTTGCTGCGATCCGATGAATCCGAACATACCACTGCTATCGATCTATTTGATTCCTACTCAAATAGCCTAACGACCAATTACGTGCTGGCCGAGCTGATTCCTCTTGCGAACTCTCGCGGCCTTCCCAGAAAAACTACTCACAAGTTCATCCGAGAGATTGAGGCGTCAGAATTGGTGCAGGTCGTCTGGGTCGAAAATGAATTCCACGAACATGCAATGAAGCTTCTCGAGTCTCGCCTCGACAAAAACTACTCGCTTTGCGATGCAGTCAGCTTTATCGTCATGCGTAAGTACGGTTTGACCGATGCTCTTACAACCGACAAACATTTTGAGCAGGAAGGTTTCGTAAGATTGTTAGAATTATAGGTAGAAGGTAATCGAAGCATTTACACCGAAATTTACCGTCGAATCCGAGCGCTTCGATTGTTGCTCTGCTGATATTTGCTTATATTTGCTATGGTGACACCGTATCGCCAAACGTTTTAATTTGCGTCATGAAAAAATCACTTCTTTTTTTCATTTTATTGTCTGCAGGCACCGCTCTTGGACAGACTAAGTCACTCTCCTTCGATCCATCGAGGCCGGCCTTTGTAATAGCGGTTGAAGCGCAGGTTCTGACTTCCCCCATGTGAAAAGGGGAAATTGTCGTCGTGGTAGATCGCGGCACGGTGCTTAGTGTAAGCCGACAAAAGGGATCGTGGTTTTTGGTTGAGATTGAGGAATACACTGGTTGGATTCACGGGAGTTCCATAAAATTTGGATTTCCTAACCGGGAAGAAGAAATTGCTTACCCTAAAACGGGCGTTCGTATAGGTATGACTCGCGAGCAAGTTCTTGACAGCAATTGGGGACGACCTTTATCGATAAATCGCAACACCACGGCGAGAGGCACGACCGAACAATGGGTCTATGGAAACAATCAGTATCTGTACTTCAACAATGGTGTTCTCACGTCGATTAGTCACTAATCAATAATCGTGAGAAATCTTTCCATTTAGTTTCCTACAAGACTTCATTCAGACCAGCTTATCGATCGTAATCGGCAGATCGCGGATGCGTTTTCCGGTGGCGTGGAAGACGGCGTTGGCGATCGCGGCGGGGACGCCGACCATGCCTAGTTCTCCCATTCCTTTTACGCCGAGCGGGTTTACGATCTTGTCGTCCTCTTCGATGAAGAACGTCTCGACGTCGAGAATGTCGGCGCTCACGGGTACGTGGTAATGCTGAAGGTTCGCGTTCATCATCCGGCCATAGCGGTGATCGATCTCGGTCGCTTCCTGCAGCGCCATTCCGATCCCTAGACGATTCCGCCGATCTCCTGGCTGTGGGATGTTTTCAGGTTCATTATCTTGCCGCAGGCTGAAACTTCGATCACACGCGTGACCTTGATCGTCCGCAGATCGGGATCGATCTTTACCTCGGCGAACTGCACGCCGTGGGCTCCGGTTGCGCGGCAGGTCGGTGTTGACGACCTTCGCTATCGTATCCGCGTTCGGCGAGACGTAGAGCGTACGCGGCAGGCCCGTCATGTTGTCGTTATAAGGCGCCGCTCCTCGTCGGTGCTCATCGTCGCTTCGCCATACATTTCGAGATCGATACCTTCGAGATTGTCTTCCATACCACCTCGCGTCTGAATGTACTGAGCTTTTGTTTGCTTGTAACAGCTATCGGGGAAGGAGATAACACTTTTGAAAAGAGCACCGGACCGGTATGGATCGGTGCTCTTTCAATATAGGTCGATTAGTTCAGGGTCGACATATCGATCGTGAAACGATATTTGATGTCGCTCTTCAGCATCCGATCGTAGGCTTCGTTGATCTTGTCGACGCCTACGACCTCAACGTCCGCCGTGATGTTGTGCTCGCCGCAGAAATCGAGCATCTCCTGCGTCTCTTTTATCCCGCCTATCGCCGATCCCGAGAGACTCTTGCGTCCGAACATCAAACCAAATCCGGCGATCTCGAGCGGCTCCGGCGGTGCTCCGACGAGCGTGAGGTTGCCGTCACGCTTCAGCAGATTGATGTACGCGTTCATATCGTGCTTTGCCGCGACGCAATCGAGAATGAAGTCGAATGATCCGACGTGCTTTGCCATCTCTTCCGGATTCGTCGAGATGACGACTTCATCGGCACCAAGTTTCTTCGCCGCTTCCACTTTGCTCGGCGATGTTGTGAAGACAACAGTGTGAGCGCCGAGTGCGTGGGCAAACTTCACGCCCATGTGGCCGAGTCCGCCGATACCGACGACACCGACCTTTTTGCCCGGCCCGACGTTCCAATGCTTCATCGGAGAATAGGTCGTGATACCCGCACACAACAGCGGAGCCGCTGCGGCGAGATCGAGGTTCTCCGGGATGTTCAGCACGAAGTTTTCGTCAACGACGATATTTTCCGAATAACCGCCGAGCGTTCCCGGTGCCGTTCCATGCTTGTCGGGTGTGCCGTATGTCAGCGAGAAGCCCGGACAATATTGCTCCAGGCCGTCCTGACAATTCGGACACGTCCGATCCGAATCGACCAGACACCCGACACCAACCGTATCGCCGACCTTAAACTTTGTAACGTCGGCTCCGACCTCGGACACTTTCCCGATGATCTCGTGCCCGGGAACGCACGGATAGATCGTCGGCATCACGTCGCTCCATTCGTTGCGGGCGTAGTGCAGGTCCGAGTGGCAGATGCCGCAGAACAGGATGTCGATCTTGACGTCCGTCGGCAGCACTTCACGTCGCGGAATGGCCAAGCTTTCTATCGAAGACGTAGGCGACGTCGCGCCGTATGCTTTTACTTGAGTCATATGTTTTGTGCAGATATTTATCTTACCTGTTTATCATTGCCTGAGCTTGCGCCGGATAGCGTTCACCGGCGATCTTGATCTCGTTCGTTAGCTCGTCCAGTCTCCGAAGGTCATCGACGGTTAGCTCTACATCGACCGCTCCGAGATTCTCTTCGAGCCGGTGGATCTTCGTGGTTCCCGGGATCGGAGCGATCCACGGCCGCTGGGCGAGCACCCACGCTAAGGCGATCTGTGCCGGAGTTGCGTTCGTCGCCGAAGCGAAATCCGCGACAGCGTCGATCAACGCCTGATTCGCCTTTCGATTCTGCTCGGAAAATCGTGGAACAGTGCTTCGAAAATCATCGCTCTCGAAGGTCGTTGTGAGGTCGATCTTACCAGTTAGAAACCCGCGGCCGAGCGGACTATATGGAACAAACCCGATCCCGAGTTCTTCGAGAGTCTCCAGGACCGATGTCTCGGGTTCTCGCCACCACAACGAATACTCGCTCTGCAATGCCGTCACCGGCTGAACGGCATTCGCTCGTCGGATCGTGTCCGCTCCGGCTTCAGACATTCCAAAATATTTAACCTTCCCCTGTTCGATAAGCTCTTTGACTGCACCGGCGACATCTTCGATCGGCACGTTTGGATCGACGCGATGCTGATACAACAGATCGATCGTGTCGGTTCGCAGATTCCTGAGAGAATTCTCAACAACTTCACGGATCCGCTCTGGTCGGCTGTCAGTCCCTTGCCCGTTCTCACCATTCTTAAATCCAAACTTCGTGGCAATTACGACATGATCGCGAAACGGTTCGACGGCCTCGCCCACCAGCTTTTCGTTCTCGCCCTTCGCATAAACCTCAGCCGTATCGAAAGAGGTCACGCCTTTCTCATACGCCGCCCGGATCAGATCGATCCCGACTCCCTTTTCGACGGCTGGGCCATAGCCAAAACTCAGGCCCATGCATCCGAGCCCCAACTCGGAAACCTCTAAACCACCTTTCCCTAAACTTCTTTTATTCATGATGACCTACCTCTGATCTTCGAAAAAGAACCTGCCTGGCCGAACGCGGTCCGGCTATGTGCAATTTGCTAACGACAACCCCTCGCCCATGACCGATCGCCTCTGCCTCTGGTGGAAACTGCTCGCAATGATCGCGGCGCTGAACCAAACTGTTGTTGAAAGAAAATAAAATAATTTCATTGCATCCTCCTTAGTGTCTCGAAAACTTTCTTGCTGTCGCGGATTGAAGAATAGCGGACGGTTGAGAAACGGTGGTAAGACGAAACTGGAGAATGATTGTACATTTCTCCAAATGGTGTGATTTGCTATTCCAAGGCCGGGAAAAAATCGTTAAGATTCTCGCATGGCAATAAGTGCACAAATGACTGAAAAAGACGGGACGAAAGCTCGTCGTGATGAGCTCGCCGAGCGGATCAGATCTGCTCAGCCAGAGAATGGTCTATTGGA
>DAIOWA010000186.1:0-5991 GCA_036758705.1 Pyrinomonadaceae bacterium
TTTACGAGATCCCGAAAGATCAGCTCGGCAAAGAGTTTCTCTGGGTATCGCAGATCGCCAAGACAACCGAAGGTGTCGGCTACGGTGGACAGGCGCTCGGACGTCGCGTTGTGCGATGGGAGCGGATCGACAACAAGATCAATCTTCGCGTGATCGATTACAGCATCGTCGCAGATCCGCGTAGCGAGATAGCCGAGGCTGTCCGCAACTCGAATAACGACACGATCCTGATGTCGTTCCCCGTCGCCGCTTGGGGGCCGAACGATGCGGCGGTGATCGACGTATCACGTCTCTTCACGACGGACATCTTCGAACTCAGCGCCCGTCAGCGTCTGCAGGCGACGACGATGGACGCGAGCCGATCGTACATTGAGGAGATCCTGACCTTCCCGACGAACATCGAGGTCCAGGCGACGCACACTTATACGCGTAATCCGAGCCCGGCTGGTGCACCAGGCGGCGGAGGCAGAGGCGGTTTTGGCGGATCCGGTATGAACCCTGGAAGCGCGACCGTAGTGCTGCATCATTCCATGGTCAAACTGCCTGAGAATCCGATGATGCCGCGTCTTTTTGACGATCGCGTCGGATACTTCTCGGTTTCGAATCTCGATTTCAGCCGGCCGGAGCACCGTTCGCAGGAGCGCCGGTACATCACGCGGTGGAGACTGGAGAAGAAAGATCCGACCGCAGCGATCTCCGAGCCGGTAAAACCGATCGTCTACTACATCGACCGTGCGACTCCGGCGTGGCTCGTTCCCTATATGAAGAAAGGGGTTGAGAAATGGCAGAAGGCATTCGAGGCCGCGGGATTCAAGAACGCGATCATCGCAAAGCCACAGCCGTCCGAAAAAGAGGATCCGGAATTCCATCCGGAAGATGCTCGATACTCGGTCATCCGATGGCTGCCGTCGACCATCGAGAATGCATCCGGCCCGCACGTCAACGATCCGCGTACCGGTGAGATCCTTGAATCGGACATTCAGATGTATCACAACATCATGAACCTTCAGCGTTCGTGGTATTTCACGCAGGTGGGTCCGCTCGATCCGCGTGCGCAGAAGTTCCCGATGCCGAACGACCTGATGGGCGAACTTGTCGAGTACGTCGTCGCTCACGAGGTCGGGCATACGCTCGGCTTCCAGCACAATATGAAGTCGAGTTCGCTGTATCCGCAGGAGAAGGTCCGCGACCGTGAATGGGTTCACAAGATGGGCCACGTAGCGACCTTGATGGACTATTCGCGTTTCAATTACGTGGCGCAGCCGGAAGACAAGATCGACGTTGCCGACCTGATCCCGGGAATCGGACCTTACGATCTGTGGGCAACCGCATGGGGTTACAAACCGATCCCGAACGCGGAAACGCCTGATCAGGAACGTGCGACGCTAAATGAATGGTCGATGGAACAGGACAAGACACCGTGGTATCGATTCTCAACCAACGGTTCAGCGGGCAGCGACTTCGGCGAGAATACCGAGGCGGTTGGTGACGCCGATGCAGTGAAATCGACGCGTCTCGGCATCGAGAATCTCAAGCGAGTTGCGAAGCTCATCGTTCCGGCGACAACGACGGACAAAGGATCAACTTACAACGACCTTAACGAGATCTACGGCCGCATGCTCGGACAGTGGACGCTTGAGTTAAACCACGTTTCGGCGATCGTCGGAAGCTATTCTTCGCAGCAGAAGCATGTCGGTCAGCCGGGTTACCGGTTCGACATCACGTCGCGTGCGCGTCAATCGGAAGCGGTCCGCTTCCTGAATGAGAATGCATTCGTTTCGCCTACGTGGCAGATCGACAAGGAGATACTCCGCCGCATTGAGCCGGTCGGAGCTCTTAACCGCGTTCGCAACTCTCAGAACAGCGTGCTTAACAATCTTCTGTCGAGCTCACGGTTCGCGAGGCTCGTCGAACAGCAGGCGATCGACGGCCCGACGGCTTATGGTCCCGGCGACCTGATGGCTGACGTTCGCAGCGGTGTCTGGACCGAACTCAACGCACCGGCACCGGTCGTTGATGCTTATCGACGAAATCTGCAGCGTGCTTATCTCGACATTGCGAACGCAAAGTTGAATGCGGCACCAGCCACTGTTCCGCAAGGACTGCCGCCGGGATTTGCGGCTATGTTCATCTCGAGTGGTGACGAACGCGGTTTCTATCGAGCCGAGCTGCAGGACATCCGTTCGATGGCCGTTGCGGCTCTGCCGAAGACGACCGACCGCACGACCCGCATCCATCTCGAATCCGTTCGTGATCAGATCGACAAGATCCTCGATCCGAAGGAGACGGGCCGCACAGGCGGAGCCGCCGCTGTCGCGTTTATCGAAGAACAGCTGAATAACTACTACAACCCGACCTCTTGCTGGTACGACTACGCCATCAAGCCGTAGTTCGCTCCCGCAGGTCACAGACAGACGCGTGGACGGTTCGCCGCTCCACGCGTTTTTCTTTTTCGGTGTAAGATATTGGCGCTATGGAAGGAACGCTTTTCAGATTGCATCTGACTGCCAATGAGATCGAAGAGAAGATAGGCGACGTGCTGGCATCGCCCAAGGACAACGGCACGCTTGAGATGATCGTCCGCCGTCCGGCAGAAAATAGACGCGAAGTTGTTGAAAGCGGATTCCTCAGCGTCGAGAGCGGCCTGGTCGGCGACAACTGGCTGATACGCGGAAGCTCGCGAACCGACAACGGACTCGGCCATCCTGAGATGCAGTTGAACCTGATGAACTGGCGGTTCGTGAACTTGATCGCCGGCACCCGGGAGCGGGTTCAACTCGCTGGAGATCAACTGTTCGTCGACCTTGACCTGAGCCCCGACAACATTCCCCCTGGCACGCAGCTTTCGATCGGCGACGCGGTGATCGAGATAACCCCGATCCCGCACCTCGGCTGCAAAAAGTTCGTAGAGCGCTTCGGTATTGACGCTATGAAGTACGCCAACTCCGATTTCGGCCGCGGCCACAATCTTCGGGGAGTAAACGCAAAGGTCCTCACGGCAGGAAACATCACCGCCAATGCTCCTGTTCAGATCGTTCGCGGATCGGGGGCGCTTTTATGAAAACGCATCTCCGCTTCCTGGTCCTGCTCGGGTGCATATTTTTTGCGGCGTCTGAAAAGATCGCGGCTCAGAAGATAGAGACGGGTTTTCTGGATCGAGCCGCGACGATTGGCGGTGTTGAGTACCGATATCAGGTCTACGTTCCGCGAGGATTCAATAAGCACCAGACGTGGCCGGTGATAGTAGCGCTTCACGGCGGAGGCGAATATGGATCGAACGGGATGAGTCAGACGAACGTCGGGCTTGCACCTGCGATCAGGCGCAATCCGGAACGTTTTCCTGCGATCGTTATCTTTCCGCAGGCCAAGGCGGATGGAAAGCCGGGATGGCAGACCGACGGCGGTGAGGCAGCGATGGCCGCTCTCGACAAGACGATCAAGGAGTTCAAGGGTGATCCTAAACGCGTAGTGCTGACTGGATTATCGGCAGGCGGAAATGGAACATGGTCGCTTGCGTCGAAGCATCCTGAACGTTTCGCGGCGATCGTACCGGTATGCGGATTCTTATCTAACTTCAAGGGACGGGCATCCGCAGTCGACTATCCCGCGCTTGCCGCCGGAGACGATCCGTACACCGAGATCGCGAAGAAAGTAGCGTCGCTGCCGATCCTTATCTTTCACGGAGCGAAGGACGATGTAGTTTCACCCGACGAATCGCGCAAGATGTTCGCGGCGCTGAAAACGCTCGGAGCAACCGTGAACTACATCGAGCTTCCGGATGCCAATCACAACGCCTGGGATCCTGCGTACTCGAGCGCCGACACCATTTCCTGGATGCTGAAGCAAAAGCGCCAGTAAGCTATTTCAACTTCTTGGCCCAGGCGATCAGGTTCTCCAGCATTTGGCGAATAAACTGCTCCGTCGGTTCGTCCGTCAGGTTTCCTTCAGCGTCGAATCGGCTCCCTGCATTTCCGATCATAACTTCAGGCTTGTTGATCGGGAACATATTCAAGAACACCATCATCTTTCGCAGATCATATTGAGCCCTCGCGGTCGCGATCGCACCGCCGGAGGCTCCCATGATCGCCGCCGGTTTTCCGTCCCAGGCGCTGTGGCCGTAGGGACGCGATCCGCAATCGATAGCGTTCTTTAAAACTCCCGGGACCGAATAGTTATACTCGGGCGTCGCGAAAAGTATCGCGTCCGCCGCGGCGACCTTGTCCTTAAATTCTTTCACCGCAGCCGGCAGATCGTGTTCGAAATCCTGATCGAAGAGCGGCAGATTCCCGATCTCACAGATCTCGATCTCGGCCTCGTCCGGGCAAAGCTCGACCGCGGCCCGGAGCGCCGCCGTATTGAAAGACGCCTTTCGCAAACTGCCTGAGATTCCCAATATTCGTAATTTATCCGCCATGTGTCTCCTTTTCCTTGTCCTGAATTGATATCGCGAAACGTCTTGCTCGTTGTGAATTTGCGCTTCACGGAAAGTATGCACTAGCCGTGGGAAAGATTCGTAGGGCGGAACACTCGCCGCCATCATTTAATACGTTACGGAGAGGAACAGTTATGTCAGTGATATTCGTAAATACAGACAATACCAACGCAACCGACAAGCTTTTCAATGGTTCAAAAGCGGGTGCGGAGGCGAAGGCGGTCGAAGATGTCATGCAGAAGGTCGTCATCAAGGTCATCGGAAAAACTCCTGGATTCAGCACGGCGAAGATCGCGAACCCGAAAGGATATTCGATCAAACTCGAGATAGCGCAGTTGCAGCAGTCAGGACGGGAAACGAGCTGCAGCTTAAAGGGTGAACTTGTTCGTTATCCCAACTCCTACACGGTCGCAAAGAAGGGCGGGGCCGCGACAATGGTCAGCACTTCATTTACGGGCAGTGCAAAGGCGATCGGCATGGGTAAGTTCGCCGTGATCGAGCTTGTTGAAGCCATCACCGAAGGGATGATCCCAAAAGCGATCCCCGCAATGCGGCAGGATATGTTACAACGTTAAGGAAAATTCCAATGAGAGAGCAAACAGCAATGAATCCAAACAAGGCCCTTTGGGAAAAGGGCGATTTTACTAAGATCGCGGCAAGCATGCGTGAGAGCGGCGAAGAGCTGGCGAAGAGCATCGGCTCTGCACCGGGGTTGAAGGTGCTCGACCTCGGCTGCGGCGACGGAACAACCGCTTTGCCGTCGGCTCAACTCGGAGCTGAGGTTCGCGGCGTCGATATCGCGAGCAATCTCGTCGCCGCCGGAAACAAGCGAGCTGAAGAAGCGGGCCTGACGAATCTTAGCTTCGAAGAAGGCGACGCATCCGATCTGAACGGTATCGCCGACGAGAGCTTCGATATCTCTCAGAGCATCTTCGGCGCGATGTTCGCTCCGCGGCCGTTCGATGTGGCTAAGGAGATGCTTCGCGTGACGAAGACGGGCGGCAAGGTGTTCATGGGCAACTGGATCCCCGGCGACCCAACGCTGGTTGCGCAGATCCTGCGGATCGCCTCGGCCTACACCCCTCCGCCGCCCGAAGGATTCGTCTCGCCGATGACCTGGGGAATCGAAGATCACGTTAAGGAACGCTTCACGGCGGCCGGTGCATCGCCCGAAAATATCTCGTGCGAACGCGGTACGTTTACCTTCGACTTCGCCGGAACACCTGCCGAGTACGTCGCCGCTTTTCGCGACTACTACGGCCCGACGATGAACGCATTCGACGCAGCCAGGGCTAACGGAAAGGAGAGCGAACTCGAGGCGGAACTGATCGAACTGTTCGAGAAGGAAAACCGCAGCGACACGCCCGACAGGACCGTCATTCCGGCGACGTATCTTCAAGTAACGGTGAAGAAATAGTCAGCCGATCTGCACGGTCGTCATCGAGATGGAACCGCCGTCGAATCCCTCAACCGGGAAGCTGACGGCGTCATCCTGCTGCTGTGTCGCAAGGACGTAAAGCAGCGGCACGTAATGATCCGGCGTCGGTGCGGAAAGCAGG
>DAIOWA010000187.1:0-5972 GCA_036758705.1 Pyrinomonadaceae bacterium
CTCAAGTTTTCCACAATAACCGGAGATTCTGGAGTTTTCGATTTCCACACCGGCCAGCTTGTTGATCATTGGCCACGACGAATTCGCTTACCATTCGTCCACAGGATATCCACAAACTTTTCCACAGAGATTTCCACTGAACCGGCTGAAAGGCCCATAAAATAAGGGCGATAGTTAAAGTACTTTCTACTTGACTCTTGAAAAATCGGGTGTAAACTCCAAACATAGTCGAAATTGCTTACGGGCGTTTTGACCGGTTCTGGGAAAAGCGGCAGGTTGTGGTGACGCAATTGCCGGGAGCATCAAAGGCGGAAACTTAGGTGCTAAGATCGCTCAGGGCTGAAGCCGAAAGGCTTGCTAGGTTGGTCTTCGGACGAACCGAGTTGTTCGGATAAAAACGGACAACGCTCTTTGGAAATGATCAGCCAAATGAGTGCGAAGTCGCTCGCGTTTTCGGACGCTGAGCCTCGTTTGCCGGCCACGTAACCGGCGGTGGAGGAAAAGCCACCACAAAAAAAACCTAACGGCACTGTACTTTCGGGTACTAACAAGTTGAATTTATTCAAAATGGGTGCTGACCGGAGATGGCTCCCCGCAGAGAAGCTTCGGAATACAAAATCGGCGGTTCGAACGTGTACATGCGAGAACTGCCAAACCCTTTAGAACGTTTCGGCGTTCGACAGGATCAGAGGCGTCGCTTTGAGCAATCGAAGCGACGCTTTTGAATTTTAAAGCTCTCGCACTCTAGAATTGAATTAAGTGTTCATTGACCGAGTAAAAATAAAGATCAAGGCAGGAGACGGCGGAAACGGCGTGACCGCCTTTCGGCGTGAGAAATTTGTACCTCGCGGCGGCCCGTCGGGCGGAGATGGTGGCAACGGCGGCGACATCTGGCTCGAATCGGACGAGGGCTACAATACCCTCCTCCACCTGCGATACAACCCCGAACACAAGGCTGAGCGAGGCAGACACGGCGAAGGCTCAAATCGATTTGGAAAGCATGGCGAGGATACCGTTGTTAAAGTTCCGGTCGGCACACAGGTTCATGACGCTGAATCGGGCGATCTCAAGTTTGACTTTACCGAAGCCGGGCAACGCTACCTTGCAGCTAAAGGCGGCAAGGGTGGTTGGGGTAATGCTCATTTTGCAACACCAACTCGTCGAGCACCCAAATTTCACTATCAAGGACGACCGGGCGACGAACGTGAACTGCAGCTTGAGCTGAAACTCATTGCAGATGTTGGACTTGTCGGCTTCCCTAACGCCGGGAAATCAACGCTTATCAGTGTTATCTCGGCAGCAAAGCCGAAAATAGCTGATTATCCATTCACAACCCTTGAGCCAAATCTCGGAGTTGTCGATATGGGTGATTACAAGACATTCGTTGTCGCCGACATTCCGGGCTTGATCGAAGGCGCCTCTGAAGGAGCGGGACTCGGAGATCGCTTCTTACGGCACGTTGAGCGAACCAAACTTATTCTTCATCTTGTAGATGTATCGTCATTTTCAGGCCGTGACCCAGTCGAAGACTACAAGATCATTAATCGTGAACTGGCCGCATACAACGAAGATCTAGCCGAGCGGCCGCAGATCGTTGTCGCGACCAAGGTCGATTCGCTGGACGACCCGGAGCGGCTTGAGAGCCTGAAAAAGCAGGCTAAGAAGGACCGAAAACCATTTTTTGCGATCTCAGCCGTGACAAACACTGGAGTCCAGGAGTTGGTTTTCGAGGTTTCCAAACTTCTTTCCGAACATACTCAGACCGATAAAAGTGAGGTCGTCTCGCTTTGACCGAACAAGGACAGTCCAGAAATATCGCGTACTTCGGGGGCACGTTCGATCCGATTCATCTGGGGCATCTGAGTATCGCCACGACGCTCCTCGAGTTATTCGATCTTAACAAGTTTTTTTTCCTTCCCGCCTTTCACGCTCCACATAAAGCCGATTCGAAACCAACAAGCGGATACCATCGATTCGCGATGCTATCGCTGGCAACGAACAACGAATCCGGGATCTCCGTTTCGACATTAGAACTTGATCACGCGAAAAGTCGATATAGCTTCGACACGTTGACTGAGTTGAAGGCTGGCTATCCGAGCGATCGAATTTTTTTTGTCATGGGCGCGGATTCCTGGATGGATATTCGAACCTGGCATCGGTGGGAGGAAGTTCTGCTATTGACCGACCATATCGTCGTTGCCCGGCCTGGATATGCCATCTCATTCGATCATGTCACCGATGCTGTCCGGGACCGAATTGTAGACGCGCGGGGCAATACGGGCCGCGTCTCGGTCGAGTCCGCCCCGAAGATCTACTTTACGGACGCTGTCCATTTTGACATCTCGGCAACAGAGATCCGCGAAGATATCCGTGAGGACGACGTATTCGACCATACAGACGATGTTCCTGACGTAGTTGCAAAATACATAGAAAAGTACGAACTTTATAGGTAATGGAAGAGTTACAGGAGAAATCCTTGAACCCGCGTGAATCGGTAAAGATCGAGATCCCGCAGGCGACAACGAAATTTGAAGACCTCGACGAGAACCTTCAGCTTGCCATCAAGTGCGCTGCTGAAAAGAAGGCTGAGAAGATGGTCGCTCTTGATCTTCGCCCTATTGCTAGTTTCACCGAGTTTTTCGTGATCTGCTCGGCCGCCAACCAGCGTCAGGTCCAGGCGATCGCCGATGAAATATCGGAGCAGGTAAAGAAACAGTTGAAGCAGAGCCCTGTGCGGATCGAAGGATATTCGGCCGCCGAATGGGTATTGCTCGATTACGGCGATTTTGTTTTTCACATATTCGATAAGGAAGCCCGGGATTTCTACGACCTTGAACGGCTCTGGCGCGATGCGGCTAAAGTCGATATTCCCGACAATCTATAATGAAGTTTCGATTCATCTGGATCGGCAAGACGAAAGACAGAAATTGGAAGGCGCTTCAGGAAGATTATCTGAAGCGTCTTTCTCATTTCGTTAAGTGCGAGATCATCGAGATCAAAGATTCAGCCCGCCACGAAAATGCTGAGGTCGAAGGCAAACGAATCCTTGAAACCTTGAATCCAAAGACCTTTGCCGTTCTCCTCGACGTGTCGGGTAAGCAGATCTCTTCTCATCAACTGTCGGCGGAGATCGAAAAATGGCAAAACATCGGAATTAAGGAGATTTCCTTCATTATTGGTGGCTTTGAAGGAGCCTCGATTGAGATTAGGGAACGGGCCGATTATTTGCTATCCTTATCGTTTCTTACTTTTACGCACGAGATGGCTCGCGTCGTATTGTTAGAGCAATTGTATAGGGGTTATTCCATATTGAAAGGATTTCCTTATCAGAAATGAGTAAATTGAATTTGAAGGACCTGAAAAAGCGACTGCAGACCGAAAGGGAGCTTTTGATTGAAAAACTAAACGGAACCGACCTCTCGGTCGATGATTCCGAAACGCCCGACCCGGTAGATCTTGCAGTTCGTAATTACTCGAAGAACGTGTCTCTCGCCGTTTCAGAGAACGACAGCCGACAGCTCACCGAGATCGATCAGGCGTTGATCCGCCTAGACGACGACGAATACGGGGTTTGTCAGAATTGCGAGAAACCGATAAATCCGAAACGGCTAGCCGCGATCCCGTGGGCACGTTATTGTCTCGATTGTCAGGAGTTGGTTGAAAAAGGTCTCCTGGACGAAGAATAGATAATCATGGAGGACCCGCGACGCGGGTCTTTACTTTTTCGCTATCAATGGTTTCGTTAGTTTCCACTTTTCGAAACGCTCTCTTAAATCTCGCCTTTCCACAGAGGTGTCATTCCTGTACAAATCACGTTAATGACGATCGGCTGGGTATCGCCTGTCTCGACTGTTGGGAGAATACGACGCTGTTCGAGGAGACCTCGGTGCACTGTCCAAAATGCGGAGCGAAAGGCTCAGTCTCAGGGGCAGCATTTCAATGTAGAAACTGTACAGAACACCATTACGACACCGCTCGTTCGATCGGCGTTTACGACAAGGCTCTAAGTTCCACCGTCCTTCATCTCAAACGATTTCCGACTATCCCTCGAATTTTGCTGGATCGAATGCCCGACGTTCTCAACTCTCGCAACTTTACCGCTTGCGACTTGATCATTCCAGTACCGCTTTCCGCAAAACGAAAGGCCGAACGAGGATTCAATCAGGCGGAGTTCATCGCCGAATATGTCGCAAAGATCCTTGATAGCCCCTGCGACGCCCTAAGCCTATCCAGAAAAACTCACACTCCAATGCATCGAGCTTCAATGGACAAGAAAGCTCGCGAACAATCTGTCAAAAATGCATTCGAAGTGGTCCGGCCAAAATTGATGGAAGGGCGGTCGATACTGCTTGTAGATGACATCTACACATCCGGCGCAACCGTCTCAAACTGCGCACGATCGTTGAAAAAGGCCGGAGCTCAACACGTTGAGGTCTTCACCCTGGCAAGAGCTCAAATAAGCCCTTGAGCCGATCACGGAGCATCACCTGCGGCAATTGGCAGATCTTCCGATAGTCCATAATTGAGAAAGTAGTTAATGTGATCGCTGCTTCGCGTGATCCACCAATCGCGGCTCGATGGACGCCAAACGGCAATATCGTCACGCCCATCGCGATCGTAATCTCCCGGCACCGGAATATCCTCGGCAATACCCCACTCAAACCGTACAGCGGAAGCGTTCGAAGAATAAACGATGTACCACTCACCACTTGACGGTCTATAGATCGCTTCGTCAGTACGGCCATCTCCATCGAAATCTGCCTGAGTCGGAATGTCACCGATCTGTCCCCATTGATGAAAGGAACGGGCGCCGTTCGAACTATTGATCAGCCACCAGGTTCCGGTTGAGGGCCTCCAAACTGCAATATCATTTCGCCCATCGCCATCGAAATCCGAGTTCACGGGATGATCTTCCGCAGCTCCCCACTGCACAACGTCGTAAGAATCGTCATCCTTTAATACCCACCAAAGCCCTGAACTAGGCCGGTACACGGTAAGGTTTGCTCGGCGATCTCCGGTAAAGTCCCCCGGCGACGGGATGTCGCCTACAGTGCCCCACTCCTCCATTTGTACGGTAAAGTCGCTGCTTCTAATGACAAACCAATAACCTATTTCCGGTCGAAAAACGGCAATATCCGTCTTTCCGTCTCCGTCGTAATCTTCGGCGACCGGAATGTCCGTAGAGATCCCGAACTCCTTTGAAAGGCCCGCACCGGTAAGGGGGCTATACCAAAACCACATTCCGATGTCAGGTCTGTAAACCGACAGATCCGATCCGCCATCACCGTCAAAGTCCGCATTTGTCCGAACGCCGACGATCCTGCCGATCGAACCTGAATTCCGAACGAAGTAGAGCTCGCCGTCTTCGTCCTCTCCGAAAGCAACGAGGTTGAAATTCGATGTGTCGCGAAGGATCGTTTGTTGTGAACCGTTCCACAACATAATTTCGCCCGTGCAATAATCGCCGTAGACGTAAGAACCAACCGGCAGTGCGTTCTGCTTGCCCCGATAAACATAGCCACCGGTAACGGAGCATCGATTCTGACCTGACGTATCGAGGACGCGGGTATATTGGAATACCGGAGGGATCGAACTTATCGGTGTGGCTCCACCTGAACAAAGCTGCGGATCGTTATTCGTACACTGAGTTCCCTCATAAACCCGCCAACCGTAGTTGCCGCCGCTGACGATGTTGTCGACTTCCTCAACGGCTCCCTGCCCCACATCCGCAACCCATAAAGTGTTTGTGCCGCCCCTATCAAATGAAAAACGATATGGATTTCGGAGTCCGTAGGCATAGATCTCATCAGCCCCGAAAGTGGCTCCGGCGAATGGGTTGGTCGGAGGTATCGAGTAATTCAGCGGCGGGCTCATCGTATCGATATCAATACGAAGCATTTTGCCAAGCAATGAGTTCAGGTTCTGGGCATTCGCGTTCGGGTCATTTGAAAAACCGCCATCCCCAGGTGCTG
>DAIOWA010000188.1:0-5945 GCA_036758705.1 Pyrinomonadaceae bacterium
ATTACAAGGAATTTGTCGAACGCGTATTTGCGAGATTGAGTGAGGACGTCCTCGACCATCGTTCGCTCGATCTTCGCGATCATCTCGAACACCGCTTGGAAGTTAAGCGGCGGGCAAAAGAGGCGGAGATCCCGCCAGCTGATATTCTCGAAGGAACGCTGCGAGGTTCACTGCCAAAGGGCGGTGAATCAAGGGGGCTGGGTTCTCCGGAAAAAGCTCTCGAGCTGCATCGTCTTGCAAACGAACTTCGGGTCTCCGGGCTGCTTCCGCAAGCTGTCGAGGCTTTCCGTCGAGCGGTTCTTTTGATGCCTCGCAATGCCCGGCTACTCTTTGATTTTTCGCTTTGCCTTCGATCGTATGCGGCATTGAATCGCGACCGGATCGTCGAGAGAAAAGCACTGGCGTTGATGCGACTGGCGGAAAAGCGTGCCGGCGACGACGGCCAACTGCTCACCGAGATCGGCGAAGGTTACTTTCAGTTCGGTGAATGGCGTCGGGCCGGAGCGACATTTAGAAAGGCTATCGAACGGGCTGGCGAAAGATTCCGTTCACTCATCGGCCTCGCCGAACTTGCACTTCACGAGGGCAAGATAGCCCACGTGATCCACAATTTCACCGCCGCCCGCGAACTCGCCGGTACCCCCGCCGCCCGACGTTGGGCGAAGCAAGAGATCGATTATTTTTCGCGGTTGAACTCTGACGAAGAATATATGGATCTTGAGATCAGCCGGATGAATTTGCTGGATACGCTCGCCTTAGTAAAGGGTGGAGCCCTCAGGATCGCGGTGGTTGGTATCCCTGTAATTGTGATCGGCGTGCTCTTTACCGAATACCTCGTCGCCAACGTCGGTTGGGCCGTCTCGCTGATCTCATTCGCCGTTTGGACGACAGTCATAGTTCTCACGCACATGCTATCCGCTCGCATTCCTTACGAACTGGTCGAAGACGAATAGGCCTTTTAGAAAGAAAAGAAAGGGCCGCCCGAATTGAGGCGGCCCCTTTCTGTTTCTTCCAGATCCAAGCTTATTTGGATTTCTTTAGCGGCTTAACAGCCTTCTTCGCCACAGGAGCCTTCGACTTAGCAACCTCTTTCGGAGCAGCAACCCGCTTTTCGGCGGTCGTCGCCTTGGTCTTGACGGACGATCTCTTCGCCGGCGGGTTCAGCATTGCCGACCACCGATATTCCGGCGTCTCGATCTCGCCTTCGAGCTTCTTAAGGATGAAATCGGCCATATTGTCGACGATCCAGTTATGGTTGTATTCGCCGACCGAGGCGAGTTCCGCATCGGGAGCCGGGTTCATAAAGTCGATCGCGTACGGGATGCCGTCTTTGATCGCAAACTCGACCGTGTTCAGATCGTAGCCGAGTGCCTTGCAGATCGTGATGACATCCTGCTCCACTCGTTTGTGCAGTTCCGGCGAGAGATAATTCTCGACGTTTACGTACTGCATTCCGCTCAGGTAAGGCTTGGACGGATCGTACGGCATTATCAATACTTTCTCTTGGCCGACGCAATAGCATCGGACGAACTGATCGTATTCAATGCCCTCCTGAAGCGTCATGCAGAGCTTGCCGGACTGGTTGTATTCGCTCCACAGTTCTTCCAGCGAGTGGATCTTCGAGACGTTCTTCCAGCCGCCGCCATCGTGCGGTTTCAGGAATGCGGGGAAGCCAACGTAGTCGATGATGCCTTCCCAATCAAGCGGAAACTCGAGATTGCGGAGCGATTCGCTCGTGATGTCTTTGATGTAATCCTGCTGCGGCAGAAGAACCGTCTTCGGGATCGCAACGCCGATCTTCGCCGCCAGCGAGAAATTGAAGAACTTGTCGTCCGCGGACCACCAGAACGGATTGTTGATGATGTATGTCCCTTCAAGTGCCATACGCTTCAGCATGGCGCGGTAATACGGGACTTCGTGTGAAATACGGTCGATGATCACATCGTACTTCTTCGGCTCGTCCAGCCGGATGCCGCCGACGGTAACCATTTCGGCGACGACCTTTCCGCCGCTTTTCTCGTTGATGCTCTTAATAATAGATTCGGGAAACGTCACTTCGCGTCCCACCAATATTCCAACTCTTTTCATATATATGCTCTCAATACAGTGCTAACCGAAATCCCTGATTTTATGCGATTCGGGCGAGGCGGGCAAGGAAAGGAAAGTTCTTGTGCAAAACATTGTTAACACGCTATTATTGTGATGAGGCCTATTGGCCGCCTATCCTAACGCGGCAACCATCCACGCCGAATTTCACACGAAAAATGCACGATTCAACAACCCCAGCAAATACCGGAGCGCCGAATTCTCCGTCGCTTCCGACAATCCCGCCCCACGTTCAGTCGTTTCACAACGTTTTGAAACATATGATCGCCGCGGGCCATAATGTCAGCGATCTGATCTTTTCGCCTGGCCGACCGCCACAGGTCGAGCTATCCGGCGACCTTGAACCAGTCGTGATCCCCGGCCTGGAACTTCTAAAACCGCCCCATATCAAGTCCTTCGCGGACATAATGCTCGCCGGAAACGAGCAGGGAAATGAGTCGTTCGATAAAAAGGGCTCGGCGGATATTTCATATGGCGTTCCGGGGCTTTGCCGATTTCGCGTGAATATCTTCAAACAGCGCGGTTCACACGCCATCGTGATGCGCGTAATTCCGGGAACGCCGCCAAACTGGAAGGATTTGAATTTGCCGCCTGCGGTAATGAACTCGGCTGAGCTAAAAAATGGTCTCGTACTGGTTACGGGTCCGACAGGATCGGGCAAATCGACCACCCTCGCCGCGATCATCTCGCTGATCAACGCGACAAAGAAATATCACATCGTCACGATCGAAGACCCGATCGAGTTCATCCACGATCACAATCTGAGTACGATCCATCAACGCGAACTCCACTCCGACACGCCGGACTTTGCACTCGCATTACGAGCCGCCCTGCGTCAGGCTCCGAAGGTCATTCTCGTCGGTGAGATGCGTGACAGGGAAACGATCGAGGTCGCCATGGAAGCGGCTGAAACTGGCCACTTGGTGCTGTCCACGCTCCACACGATCGACGCCGCAAAGACGATCGACCGCATCATAGGCGTATTTCCCAAAAACGAAGAAGCCGCGATCCGCACGCGCTTGTCGCAATCGTTCCGTCGCATCATCTCGCAGCGTCTGATGCCAAAGGTCGGCGGCGGACGCATCGCCGCGATTGAGATTCTCGTGTCAAACTCTCGTACTCGTGAATATATCGAGAAAGGTGAGAAGGAAGGACGCTCGATCACCGACGCAATGAACGATGGCGGCCTCGACGGCATGCAGACCTTTGATCGCGTCTTGGAAAAGAATCTCCGCGAAGGTCTGATCACGCGAGAAGTCGCGATGGCGTACGCCTCAAACGCAACCAACCTCGCCCTGTCGATCAGCGACCTCGACGAACCGCGGGCAGCTAGACCCGCAGAGCCGCAGCCCGCAGCACAAACTCCATCAAGCCCCGGCGATATTCAGATTGACGGATTTGAACGTTAGTTAAGAGTGCGCGATTTATCGCGTAATCGTGTTGATTCAGCAGTACGCGATAAATCGCGCACTCTTAACCTAGCGGTTGCCTTCGGGAAGTAGCTGATAGTTGCCCATTTCACGGTTGTAGGCGTCGAGTTGGCCAACTTCGTCCGCGGTCGCATCGAGCATTTGCTTTGTCATCGCGATGGAATCGGAAAGCTGTTCGAAGTCGAGAAGCGAGAATTTCTCTGGCGTCGACATCGTGACGATCTCGTCGTTGAGGTAACTGAAGAAGTTTTCGATCGACTGCAACTGCCCTTCGACCAATTTCACGCTCTGCTCGATCTCGTCGAACGAGGCGATGCGGCGTTTGAGGATCTCTACGTTTGTCTGCTGGATCCGCTTGGTCTTTTCGTCGGTTGCACTTTCGGCGGCTCGATAAGCCTGCGAAAGCTGATTGTGGACAGCCTGGCGGTTGATCGATTTTAAGTGCTGTTTACGTCGGCGATAGACATCGAGCAGGTCGACGAAATCTTCCCAACGCTGATCGAGCGTACGCAGGTTTGAGGGAAGTGTCCCCGCACCGGTAAATTTCTTGTAGTTGTCCTGGATCTTTTCCTTCAGCCAGCGAAGATATTCGACGGCCTCACGTTCACGCGGTGTGAAAGATTTGATCAGCTTCTCGCGAGCCGTCTTAGCCGCGAGGAGCATCCGTTCTTTCTCGCGTCGCTGAACAAGGGCCCGATACGAAGGAATATTCGGCACGACCATTACGTAGGCGATCTCGGCAATGATGGCGATCAGGAGCGGAATTACGCTGAACGAATACGCCGCCGCCACGGCAAAGCCCGCCAGGCCCCAAAAGTTGATCGGTTCCTTGACGGCTTCCTTAAGGTAGCTGGTATTGAATTTTTGTAAGTCCCGCTGGTACTGCGCCAGATCCGCCATAGAATCTTTGGATGCCCGCCTTGGTGTTTTAAGTTCCTACAAAATTTTAGTTTGAACGGCTGCCGTCGTTCGCCTCATTCACGATCACTTGCTCAAGCACATCCTCATCTTTCGCCGCCCCGGCTCCGGCGCCGATCTGCTTGCTCGAAGCATTGCCCGATCCCGCACCGAGCAAGCCCATCTGCGACTTATATTCGAGCAGCTTGTCCTGAAGCTGGATGTCCATCGCCTCACGCTCGATGTCCTGCATTTGCGAATCGACCGACGACGTTCCGAGCTGAAGCTTCGCCTCGGCTGCGGCAACGCGACGTTCGATCTTCTCGCGCATCTCGTTGAAGGTCGAAGCATCGTCGCCGATGTTAAAGCCTTCCATCGTCTGGGCGAGCTGTTCCTGAAGCTTCGCTTGCTTAGCAGCCGAGATGAGCTGCATCGCTTCAGAAGTCCGCTTCTTCATATTCAGAACGTAATTGTCCCGAGCCTTGAGAGCGTTCTTCGAAGCGGCACCGGCGAGTTCGAGTTGAGCCGACGTACGCTCAAGGTCGAGCTGTGCCTGCTGCAGCTGGCCGATGTACGCCGTGGCGATATCGTCACGGCCCATCTTGACCGAGGCCTTGATCTTGGAATCGAGATCGACGACCTGCTTTTGCAGATTTTCGTTATTCTTCGCGAGGAGACGTTCGGTCGCCATTACCTGCGCGACGGAGTTATTCAACTCGGGCACGCGGTCCCGCATATCCCTGATCGTCTGCTGCAAAACCAGCTCAGGGTTCTCGATCTTGTCCAGCGCCGCACCTGTGCTGGCCCTGAAAATTCGTGATATTCTTGCCCACAATCCCATTTTATCTCGTCACGCGCTCCTGAAAATTCAATTCCGCGAACTTCACGCAACTTCTCTACGACAAAGCACTTACCGAAGTTGCAAGATCCGAAGCCAGTATAACAGGAAAGTCAACAAAATAAATGAAAAGGCACTGGGCGAGTTTGAATTCTTGTGAGACCTGAAGCCGAACTTATCCATGCAAACGATGAAGCTTCACGCAAAGACGCGAAGTTCGCAAAGAGTTGAATGCGTAGCGTAGAGAGGCTTGAGACTGATCCAAGCCTTTCTTTGCGGTCTTTGCGCCTTTGCGTGGAACTTCTTTTCTCACAACCCAGGCTCCCTATTTTGCCTGATTTGTCGGCCGATAACGTCTCAACGCAAGAATGGCCGGTCTCCGGCGTTCCAATAGCATCGGCGGATTCGTCGCCGCAACGTTTCTTAAAGTATCATTGTGCGGAAATCACCCGCCGCGAGATTACAGAGGGGCAGATCATAATGATGAAAAAACTGGTTTCGGGAGTGCTGCTTGCGGCAATTTATTGGTCGATGTTCCTGCCGTTTGCGTTGGACGCGCAGGCACAGGTCATCGGGAAAACGAAGGATACGCGAATGGATCAAATACCGCCGGGATTGAATTTCAGGCTTAGCGAGGGCGCGGCCGGGGCAGAATCACGCGAGGTTCAACCGCC
>DAIOWA010000189.1:0-5934 GCA_036758705.1 Pyrinomonadaceae bacterium
GTTCCATCCGGAAGAGGCTCGGAAAGAACTTCCCGCCGGTGTCGCGACCGGCATGGCGTGGACTGAGATGGGCGGCGAGGTTCTGTTCATCGAAGCAACACTCCTTCCTGGCGGCGGCGGCCTGACGCTGACCGGCCAGCTCGGCGATGTGATGAAGGAATCGGCCCAGGCGGCCCGCAGTTACCTGTGGGCACACGCCGCTGATTTCGGGATCGATCCGGATCTGATCAAGCAGAATGGTGTTCACGTTCACGTACCCGCGGGTGCGATTCCCAAAGATGGCCCGAGCGCGGGTGTGACAATGGCGTCAGCATTGGCGTCACTCTATACCGGCCGCAAGGTTCGGACGGATACTGCTATGACTGGCGAGATCACACTCTCAGGCCAGGTGTTCCCGGTCGGCGGTATAAAGGAAAAGGTCCTCGCCGCACATCGGGCCGGTATTCGCCGGATCATTCTGCCGGCTCAAAACGAGTCTGATACCGAAGAGATACCGGCGGATGTCCGAGCCGAGCTTGAGATCATTCCGGCGAAACTTGTAAGTGACGTTCTGAATGCCGGCTTGGAGAAAGAGGTGACCGAACGGCCGCTTTCGAACGGCTTTGTCCCGTCGCCCGATGCCTCGACCGAGGGCTCCGCCGACCGGCTGATAGCTCACAAGGCTGAGTAGCCGAATAAACGACCGCTCCGAAGCCCACTCTTCGGTTATATTACTCACGGGAAAGGCGCTATTATTGGGCGTCTTTCCTTATACCTGTAGCGATCAAAAAATGAAATTCCCCCGAACAAGCCCAAGGGTAGTGATCCTCGCCGCCTCGATCATTTCCATCGTCGGATTCTGTGCAGCTTTCTGGAATTTTCCGCAGTCCGCGCAGGTGAAACGTAAACCCGTTTCTGTAAAGTTTCAGGCAGCCGACGAAGTCACGAACATCCTTCGCGATCCGAGCAAAACTCTGGTGCGTGTTCGCGTTAACGATGAAAAGGACCGCGGCGCCGCCGCAGAGCTCGGTACGATCGTTGCGGCCAACGAGAGCTTCGTAATGGTCGCGGCTGACAGTTTGCCGCCCGCGTTGCCCGACGATATTTCAAAGGTTGAAACATCGATCAATCTGCCGGGCCGGTCATTTGATCCGCTCAAGGATCCCCCTGCGGGAACGGTTTCCGGCGAGGCCGCACCGGCGGCCGGCAGAGGTTATTACATCGTCCAGTTCGGAGTCACAGCGACCGACGAAATGCTCGATGAACTACGAGGCTCGGGTTCGACGATCATTCAATACATTCCAAATCAGGCGTTCGTTGTGTACGGCGATGGCGCTGCGATCGGCAAGGCTGCCGCTCATTCTCGTGTCCGATGGGTTGGCCGATACCTTCCCGAATACAAGCCATCCAAAATACTTCGTGCTCAGTTAAGTTCAGTCAAATCCGGGCAGATGCCGAGCAAAGGCATTTCAGGCTTAGAGAAAACCGCCGAAGGCACTGCGGTCTTTGATGTAGCGGTCTTTTCGAACGCCGATCTTGAGACGGCTGCTGCCAGTGTCGCTCTCGCGACTGCCGGGAAGGTCCGAAATGTGATCAAACTTCCCAATAACTTCTTCAACATCGTGCGAATCGAAGCGAGCAGCGATCTTATTGAAGAAGCGTCAAGAGTAGAGGAAGTTTTTTCGATCGAATCGTGGGGCCGCCCGACCAAGGAGGACGAGATCGCCGCGCAGATCGTAGCGGGCAACTATGTCGGCAACGTCGTGGCGCCTCCGGGCTATGATCCGCTCACCCAGTTTGGAGTCAACGGCCATAACGTAACTGTCGCTGTCGTCGACGACGGTGTTGGCATCCCGGGCGATGGAGGCTTCTACGTCACTGCAGGCAATGCCACCAATGGTCCGATGCGCGGAGCGTCCTTTGGAGCACAAGGGCACGGGCACCTTCAGGCTTCGATAATCGCAGGAGACGCTCCGTTCTCCGTGCTCGATCCGAACGGGTACAACTACGGCAGTGGGATCGCGCCGAAATCCAACATCATCAATATTCCCTTGCTAAGGTCCGGCTACACAGGAACCGAGGCGGACACCGTGAACGATACGATCACGACCGCCGGTCCGAATGGCGTGCTGGGATACGTCAGCAACAACAGTTGGGGAAACGGACTTAATTCGAACGCATACGATTCATACGCGGCGCAATTTGACGGGTATGTTCGCGATGCGTCGTCTGCCTCGTCGATCGATCCGATCTTGCTTGTATTTTCAGCGGGGAACCAAGGCACCTCGGGACTTACAAGGCCGAAGGTCGCAAAAAATCTTATCTCGGTCGGTGCCACGGAAAACGTTCGGACGGCGTTGAACGCTTGGGACGGTGCTGGTGCGGCGGACAATCTTGAACAAATGCCCAGTTTCTCCTCCCGCGGTCCCGCGGCAGATGGCCGCGTGAAGCCCGATATTTCCGCTCCGGGAGACGCCGTTACGGGCGGCCGTTCAGGACCGGACGTTTTATGGGGCAATATTGACAGCTTTCACCGGTATAGCACCGGAACATCGCATGCCGCTCCGCAGATCGCGGGGGCCGCGGCACTGTTCACCCATTTTTGGAAGACGAACAACTCGGGGGCGAACCCGAGTCCGGCGACGGTTAAGGCTGCGTTGATCAACGGTGCGGTCGAGGTCACAGGAACCGGAGCGCTGGGATCTAGGCCGAACGGGGATGAAGGTTGGGGCCGGGTCAACCTAAAGAACGTGTTGAACACCGGAGCGGCGATCACTTATATCGATCAAACTGTGTCCCTGAGTACTGTCGGAGAGATGCGAAACTTCATCGGCACTGTACCGGATCCCGCTCGGCCCGTGCGTGTCTCGCTGGTTTGGACAGATCCGCCGGGAGCTGCGGATCCGGCTCTCGTTAACGACCTCGACCTTGAGGTATCTGTTGGCGGGAACAAGTATCGGGGGAATGTCTTTTCGGGCGGCACTTCCGTTACCGGTGGGTCGGCCGACGTCCGCAATAACGTCGAGAACGTGTTCCTGCCAGCGGGTATAAGCGGTCCGGTCACGATACGCGTGATCGCAAAAACGCTGAACGGCGACGGCATCCTCGGCAATGCGGACACAACCGATCAGCATTTTGCTCTCGTTGTTTACAACGGAGCCGTCGCACTGTCATCCGCGGCAAGTCCCGAAGGCGGCCAGCCGGCAGTCATCAGCGGGAACAACGTGATCGAGCCGAGCGAGTGTAATCTCGTGAACATTCCGGTAACTAATTTCGGCCAGACAACCGCGACCGGCGTTACCGCCACTCTTTCGACCACCACTCCGGGTGTTTCCGTAACAATAGCAAACTCAGCGTATCCAAACATCGCTCCTGGTGCGACGTCAAATAGTGTCACTCCGTTTCAGGTGTCTACGACGGGCGCCGTTGCGTGCGCGACGAACGTCGATCTTGTCCTTACGGTGAGCTTTGCCGGGATGCCGAGTCCGTCCGTGTTTAACTACACGCTGAAGGTGGGGGCTCCGGCCGCAACGAACTACACTTTTGCGTCATCCAACGGTGCAACGATTTCGGCCGGCGGCTCGCTTGTCCCTGGAAGCTCAGCGGACGATGATGTGCTGAACTTCGCGGCTCCGTTCGCATTTTCCGTTTACGACACGCCGGTTCCGTCCGGTTCAACGATTCGGCTCAGTACCAACGGTCAGATTCGCATCGAATCGTCCGGGGCTCCACAGCCCGCCGTGACGAACTCCGCATTGCCGTCGAATGGCGGATCAGGAAGTCCGTTCCCGGCGAACCTTCCTGTCCTGTTGCCTTATTGGGATGACCTCGATCTCAGAACCTCTACGACGATAGGCGGGGGCATTTTTACAGAGGTTACCGGAAGCCCGGGCTCGCAGACTCTCAAGATAGAGTGGCGTGCGCGAAATTATGTTGCCGGGCAGACGCTCGCGAGTCCAAACGTACAATTTGCGGTCTATTTTCACGAGAATTCGAACAGTTTCGAATATGTGTATGCATCGACAGGTGGAACCGGCTCATTCGTTTCGGGCTCGTCGGCTACCGTGGGAGTTCAGTCGGCAACAACCGGTACGACATTCACACAGTTCTCCTCGAATTCACCATCACTCTCGTCGGGATTAATGTTAAGCGCTACGCGACCGGCGGGAGCATGTTCGCCGGGATTCGGCCCGTGCGTGGTAACCGCCGCCGGGATCACATTTTCGGGCCGTGTGATGACGCAGAAAGGCAGGGCGATCTCCAGTGCGATCGTGTCGGTGATCGACGGAAACGGCAAGATCTATCGCGGCTATACCAACACCTTTGGATATTTCAAGATCGATGACGTTCATGCCGGCCCGGGTGGAGTGCTGGCCGTCTCGGCTCGAGGCTACACGTTTCCATCCCGTTTTGTCGATCTTTTGGCTGATGTGAATGGCCTTGTGATAACTGCCGACCGCTGACCTGACGACTGGAAGCCGTCCGATCTTCGGGCGGCTTCAAAAAACTCACCGAAACATCGTAATTCCACGCATTTCAAGTAGATAAACCAAAGCCGATAGTTGTAACATAATGGGTTAGACGTTTTGGCCGACGGCTGCCCGTTGTCTCGACCTTGCGAGCTCGCTTTTTAGGTTCAGGCTTACTGCTGTTCGACTCGATCTCTAATTAAAAATAGGGAAGAAAGAACTCTTACAAAATGGCATTAAAATCTTTGTTTAGTTTGTTTTCCAGCGATCTCGCGATCGATCTGGGTACGGCCAATACGCTCGTTTACGCGAAGGGCCGTGGAATTGTGGTCAGTGAGCCGTCGATCGTTGCGATCAATAAGGTTACAAATCAGGTAGAAGCGGTAGGCCGCGATGCGAAGGAAATGCTCGGACGTACGCCCGGCAACATTGTCGCGATCCGCCCGATGAAGGACGGCGTGATCGCGAACTTCGAGGTGACTGAGAAGATGCTCCAGCACTTCATTCGCAAAGCTCACAACGGCAAAACGTGGGTCCGCCCGCGTGTCGTTATCGGCATCCCGTCCGAGATCACGCAGGTCGAACGCCGAGCGGTCGAGGACAGTGCCTATCGTGCGAAAGCTTCGGAAGTTTATCTCGTCGAAGAGGCGATGGCAGCCGCGATCGGGGCGGGCCTTCCGATCACCGAGCCGCACGGCAACATGGTCGTCGATATCGGCGGCGGTACGACGGACATCGCCGTTATCTCGCTCTCGGGCATCGTCTACTCGCGTGCCGTCCGCGTCGCGGGTAATGAGATGGACGACGCGATCACGCAGTACATCAAGCGCAAGTACAATCTGCTTATCGGTGAGCGTACTGCTGAAGCGATCAAGATAGCCCTCGGCAGCGCATTTCCGCTCGACGAGCCGCTCTCAATGGAAGTTCGCGGCCGTAACCTGATCGAGGGTATTCCCAAGACGATCACGATGACGGACGAAGAGATCCGCGAGGCCCTTTCGGATGCGATCTCGACCATCATCAACGCCGTTCGCGTGGCGCTCGAACGCACGCCGCCTGAGCTTTCCGCCGATATCGTCGAACGCGGCATCGTGCTGACCGGCGGTGGCGCCCTGCTAAAGAATCTCGACAAGCGGCTTACGATCGAGACCGGATTGCCGGTCGTGATCGCGGACGATCCGCTTTCCTCAGTCGTTCTTGGTACCGGAAAGATGCTTTCCGATATCGAACTCCTCAAGCGCGTTAAGTGGGATAACTCACTGATGACAGGAAGTTAGGCTTTACCCCAAGAAAGTAACTGTGGTTTTCCACGTTACTTTCTCAGGTTAGCCCCTTCAAAATAGACCTCAGGACATGGTTGAGCGAAGTCAACAGGAAGTTTGGAGATTGACGCCGTGGCTGGCCATCGTGCTGTGCGTTGCGAACTTCGTTCTAATGGCGTTCGACGCGCGGGCTGATGGCGGGCAGCGCGTTATACGCGTATGGG